>JAHRWY010000031.1:0-5013 GCA_019104935.1 Kaistella sp. | reverse complement strand
AATGCCGTTTCTTTTACGCTTAGCCCATTTTATAAAATACTGCAGCAGGAATAAATCAAATACCATAAGCCCCAACTGAAAAGCAATACTGATAAAACTGTTGGAAGCGGGCTTAATTCCGATAAATGGATTGATTACATTTACCATCGCAAATATATTTCGGATAACGAACAGCGGATAGACCTGAGCCGGCGCACCACGCAGATGCTCGCCCGTAAAACTACCGAACATCAAATAGTTAAAAACCAAATATCCCAGAATTCCCGCTCCCGAAATCATCAAAACCCAGAGAAAATCTTTTCGGGCAGGGAAATTAAACCGCTTTAAACACATTAAAAGCCAGAAAATCCCTACACCCATATAAACATAAATCCCTGAATAACGCACAGTAAAAAGTAAAACCAATAGAACCGATGCTAAAATCACAAAAGATTTTGAACCGATTTTCGAATAAAACCTTTCGTGAATAAAGTAAAACAGAAAGTACAGCACAAAAATAAAAGGACCTTCCGACACCACCAGATTGAAGACAAAAAAGAACGTTTTACCCGCAAAAAGTATAACCGTTTCCCGGAAATAAAATCCTTTTAAAAATGAAAATACCAGAATAATGATCACCATCGAAATATTCAGCATTTTGCCTGCCCAGAAATAATCCTGAAAAACGAAATGAAAAATCTTTATTAGAAACGGAAATCCCAACGGGAAAAGGTTGGTTTTCAATTCCGGTAAATCTGAAGCGATTCCAAAATAAGACAAACTGTCGGCCCCAATTCCGCCAGTGGGCAGAAAAAAAGACTGAAAAAAATAGATGACTATTACTGCAACAGCCAAAAACACATACTTTCTCATAACAGCGTAACCATTCTTTGGCGCAAATATGCAAATTTTTAATATCGTATCCCGCGTGTTTTAAGTTTTAATATATATTTGTAAACCAAAAAACACAGCATCTTTGAAGAAATTTTTATTTTTTTTATTCTTGTCGCAGCTATGTTTTTCGCAGAAGTGGAGCATTTCATTTGCGGAAAGAACAGCGCTCATGAATATTTACAACAGCACTTCCGGTGATCAGTGGAGCCAGAAATGGGATCTGGATAAAGACCCCAAAAACTGGTATGGAGTACAAATTAAAAACGGAAATGTAACCGAAATTAACCTTCGCGGCAATGCTTTGAAAGGAAATTTCCCCACCATTTCAGGTTTTTCTAAAATACAGAAACTTGATTTAAGCTCCAATCAGCTTTCGGGAGAAATTTCTCCGTCGGTGGCTTCACTGAGCAATCTTGTCCGTCTCGACATTAGCAACAACCGTTTAACAGGCGATCCTACCTCGCAAATCCTTCCGCTTTCGAATTTGTCGGAACTTTCAATCGGCAACAATAATTTCACTTTTGGTGATATTAATACTTTTCTACAGAATTTCACCGGACTTAAAGTTTTGGATTTATCCCACACGGGTCTTACATCAATTCCACATAAAATTTCATCATTGGCTCATCTTGAATCACTCAACTTAAGCAACAATACACTGACTCAAAATTTCAGTAATTTATCTCCGCTTGTTCAACTTAACGATCTTAATCTTTCAGGGAACCAACTCACAAAAATCCCATCAGAAATAGGATCACTAAATTCTTTACGCACCCTCGAGGTAAGCAATAATAAGTTTTCCGCAAATTATGCATCAGCTTTACCAAATCTTAAAAACCTGGAATGGCTTTCTCTTCAAAACAATCAAATAACAGAATTTCCGGCCGAATTATCGCAACTGAAAAATTTGGTTCATCTAAACATGTCCGGCAATAAAATCTCCGGCGGTTTCGAAAGCCTTTTGATTTTAAAGAATCTGGAGCAGATTTATCTCGACAACAATTTAATTTCAGGCAATTTCCCTACCGCCTTGCTTCAACTGGAAAAACTGCAGATGCTCTCTCTTACCGGTAATAAACTTTCGGGTGAAATCCCTGAAAACATTCCGCCGCTTACGTTTCTGGAAAATAATAGGTTTACAAGGAAGAACATCAAAAATTTTATTCTGAGAGAAAAAAAACTGGCAGATTTTACGTATTCGCCCCAAAGATACGATGAACCAAAAACCGTTTACGCCTCACTGGGAAATCCAGTATTTATTTCTCAATCCATTTCTGGAGATGATTATGCTTTTGCTTGGTTTAAGGATTTAGACAAAAAAACACCAGTGACCACAGAAACCTTCCATATCAATAATGTAGAAGACGAAGATTTCAGCACTTACACCTGCGAAGCCTATGTTTTTGAAGAACTGCCGAAAGAACTGATGGAAATATCATTTTTTCGTGAGCCTGTAATTTTAGCGAGGGAATTGGGAACTGAAGAAATCAACCGCGATTTAAGTGTATATCCAAACCCGACAAAAGATTTCATCAACATCAAAACCAATAAAATAAATATTGAAAAAATATTTATTTTCGATTTGAGCGGTAAGCTACTCTTCACCACGTCCGAACGAAGGATTAATGTGAGTCATTTGCCGGCGTCAACCTATATTCTTTCTATTAAAACTCCTGATTCGGTAAAATCGTTTAAGTTTATAAAACTTTAAATTCTTACTTATAGCTAAACTCAATCGCTGATATTTTGTTAGACATAAAGGGTTTCGTAACTTTGTTAAAAGTAAAAAAATTATGAAAAACGCTACGATCATTGGGCTGCAGGAAAAAGACTGCAAAGCCATCGCCGAAAAATTAAACGAATTGCTTGCCAACTATTCTGTATTCTATCAAAATACGCGTGGCGCACACTGGAACATTAAAGGAAATGATTTCTTTACACTTCATCCAAAATTCGAGGAACTATATAATAATTTAGTCCTTAAAATAGATGAAATCGCGGAAAGAATACTTACACTTGGGACTGTGCCTCATCATAATTATTCTGACTATTTAAAGCTTTCAACAATTAAAGAAAGTCTCGAAGTATCTGATGGTACCAAATGTGTAGAAAACATTTTGGCTTCTTTTAAAACAGTCATCGATCTTCAGCGCGACATCCTTGAAATGACAGAAAATGCTGGCGACGAGGGCACAAACTCACAAATGAGCGACTACATTACCGAACAGGAAAAAGAAGTTTGGATGTACAATTCGTACCTCGGCAAATAATTGAGCAACAAATCTAATTTAAAAATCGTCTCTCACAAGGCGATTTTTTTGTTTTGAATCTTTACTTTTGTTACAGAAAATTTCTCACCCATGAGCGAAGTCCGTTTAAAATCAATCCTCGACAACGATTTTTATAAAATCACAATGCAGAACGCGGTAGTAAAACTCTTTCCGAGTGAAAAAGTTAAGTACAGCTTCATCAACCGCGGAAAACATCATTTCCCCAAAGGTTTTGATAAGGAACTGCGCAAATCGGTCAACGCCATGGCAGAAATGAAACTCACCAAAGAAGAGAAAGAATATCTGCGGAACACCTGTCCATATCTCGATTTGCCTTATCTCGATTTTCTGGCAGGCTACCAGTACGATCCTTCCGAAGTGCAGATCGTACAGACAGAAAACGATTTGCAGGTTACCGTTGTAGGCGAATGGTACCGAACCATTTTGTGGGAAGTTCCTTTGCTGGCTTTAATTTCTGAACTTCATTATGTAATGAACGGCATAGAAAGGGATTCCGACGAAACCGTAATTCGAAATACACTTGAAAAAGCCGAAGAACTCGATAATCTGGGAGTTAACTTCGCTGAATTTGGCACCCGCCGCCGGCATTCTTATAAGGTTCATGACTTGGTTGTAGATGCCTTAACACAAAATAAATCCTCAAAATTTACGGGATCTTCCAATGTACATTTTGCAATGAAATACGGTGTAAAACCCATTGGCACCCACGCCCACGAGTGGTTTATGTTCCACGCCGCAGAATATGGTTTTAAAATGGCGAACGCTCTGTCGCTGGAACATTGGGTGGATGTTTACCGGGGCGACCTTGGTGTAGCGCTTTCCGATACTTACACCACAGAAGTTTTCTTCCAGCAGTTTGATAAAAAGTTTGCAAAACTTTTCGACGGCGTGCGGCACGACAGCGGCGATCCTATTGAATTTGCAGAAAAGACCATTGCCCATTACGAGCAGAACGGAATTAATCCGTTATTTAAATACATCATTTTTTCTGATGGGCTGAATCTGGAAAAAGTAGCAGAAATTACCCACGCCTGCAGAGGAAAAATTGGTATTTCTTTCGGAATCGGAACCAATCTCACAAATGATGTAGGCGTAAAACCGATGAACATTGTGATGAAACTTATAGCGGCGCAATCGGTGAACGGAGACTGGATACCGACGGTTAAACTCTCGGATGAACACGGAAAATATACCGGCGATCCCAAAATGATCATGCTTGCAAAGGAATTTTTGAGAATTAAAGATTAAATCCACAAACTGAAAAAACAATAACCGGCATCATGAAAAATCTTATCTTGTTATCAGTGATTTCTCTTTACCTTCTTTCGTGTGCTGTTAAGCCAAAAGATAAAGAAGCAAAACCAGTTCTGTATGAAATGTCTTCCAATTTTGATCAGAAACTTGCCGATTCACTAGGTGCAGACGAAAGAGGAATGAAAAACTATATGCTCGTGATCCTGAAAACCGGACCAAACGATGCAAAAATCACGGATAAAACAGAAAGAGCCGAACTTTTTAAAGGACATTTCTCTAATATGACAGCAATGGAAAAAGCCGGAAAACTGAAAATGGCTGGTCCGTTCGCGACAAAAAACTCACTTGGGTATCGTGGGATTTTTCTTTTGGATGTAAAATCCGAAGATGAAGCAAATACATTGTTACAGAATGATCCAACGATTAAATCCGGTGTGTTCGAAGTAGAAATATTACCATGGTACGCTTCTGCGGCCCTTCCAATACATCTGAAATACCATAAAAAGATTTCCAGGGAAGCTCCGTAAATTTTCACTTAAGCAAAAAGTCACTTTTTTCTTCCTATTTTTGAAATATGGAAATCTTTTCTTTATTT
>JAHRWY010000014.1:0-9660 GCA_019104935.1 Kaistella sp. | reverse complement strand
AAAACGGTGTGGAATCGGTAAAGAAAAACGCATCAGACGACTCGAAGTACGAAAGAAAAGAATCAGCGGGCGGCAAGTTCCACTTCAACCTGAAAGCCGGCAACAACCAGATCATTGGCTCGAGTGAAATGTACGAATCTGCCGCTGGAATGGAAAACGGAATAGAATCCGTGAAAAAAAACGCCCCCGACGCCACAGTGGAAGAGGAAAAAGAATAGAAATTAAATTAGAAATGCTTTGAATAATTGAAGCATTTCTTTATTTTTGGGAAAAACCACGAAACACGCATTATGGGACATTTACCAAAGTTAATTGAGGATCTGGCATTAATATTAATCGTAGCAGCTTTTGTTGTTTTGATTTTTAGAAAAATCAAGCAACCGCTGGTTCTGGGATATATTATTGCTGGTTTTCTGGTCAGCCCCAATTTCAAAATCTTTCCTTCAGTGGTTGATATGACCAATATTAAAACACTGGCCGAAATCGGGGTCATCTTCCTGCTCTTCAGTCTGGGTCTCGAATTCAGTTTTAAGAAACTCATGAATGTGGGCGGTTCGGCATCGATTACCGCTTTTGTGGAGATTATTTTCATCACCATCGCCGGCTATTACACCGGCCGCATGCTCGGCTGGAGTACCATGGACAGTATGTTCCTGGGCGGTATGCTCGCCAGTTCCTCGACCACGATTATCATCCGCGCGTTCGACGAATTGGGTGTAAAGACGAAAAACTTCGCAAAAATTGTGTTTGGTGTTCTGGTGGTGGAAGATATTGTGGTGATTCTCCTCATGGTATTACTCTCGACCATTGCTGTCACCAAAGAATTTGAAGGTACACAAATCCTGTTTACGGTGGCTAAGCTGCTGTTTTTCCTTATCCTGTGGTTCCTGCTGGGAATCTTCTTGTTACCGACTTTGCTTAAGAAATTAAAACCCTTAATCGACGAAGAAATCCTACTCGTTTTATCGATCGGGCTGTGTCTGGGTATGGTTCTGATTGCTGTAAATGTGGGCTTCTCGGCAGAACTCGGTGCATTTGTGATGGGATCGATCATCGCGGAAACTACCATGGCTGAAAAAGTAGAACATACACTTAAATCGGTGAAGGATCTTTTTGCTGCAGTGTTTTTCGTGTCGGTGGGGATGATGATCGATTACGATGCAATGATCACCTATGCATGGCCTATTCTTGCTGTTACGCTGCTCACCTTATTCGGCAAGCTTTTCAGTTCAACTTTAGGAGCGCTGATTTCGGGGCAGCCGCTGAAACAGTCGGTTCAGGTGGGAATGAGTATGGCCCAGATCGGGGAATTTGCGTTTATTGTGGCTACGCTTGGGCTATCTTTGGGGGTAATTTCAGATTTTCTGTTCCCTGTCGCGGTAGGCGTATCGGCCATTACAACCTTTACTACCCCTTATCTCATCAAACTGTCTGAGCCTTTCTACAACTGGCTTGTGAAGGTGGTTCCCCCAAAATACATTGCAAAAATCAATAAATATTCTACCAACACCCAGAACATTCAGGCTGAAACCAGCTGGCAGACTATTCTGAAGAATTACGGCAGAATCGTTTTGATCAACGGTATCATCATCATTGCGATTTATCTCCTCTTTTCACGTTTTATAATTCCGGCCATCAATGAAAATCTAGAAAGTAACGGTATTAAAAATATCATTGGGAACGCACTTCCGGTTCTATTTATTCTTCCGTTCCTGTGGGCTTTAATGGTAAAAAGACCAAGTTCGGTAGCGTATAAAGAACTTTGGACAAAAACTAAATACAACCGCGGACCGCTGCTTATTATCGAAATTGTAAGAATTATCTTCGGTATTGGAATTCTGGGCTTTTTCCTGGACCGGTTTGCCTCCACCACCATTTCCTTCTTTATTACGATTCCGGTCGCCATTATTCTTATGGTTGTATTTTCTAAAAGAATCAATAAATTCTATAACAGAATTGAAAAAAGATTCATCACCAACCTTAATGACAGGTCCGACAACCAACAGAGCGAAGCCATTACCCGCCTTGCCGGCAATTCGGAAGTCACCAATAACCTGGCTGCCTGGGATGTACATATTGTGGAACTCGAGGTGAAACCGCTGGCAGAATATATTGGAAAAACTCTTGTGGATCTGCAGTGGAGAGAAAAATACGGGGTGAACATCGGCTACATTAAAAGAGGCGAAAAGCTTATTCACACGCCCGGCCGGTCGGAAGTCCTTATGCCTTACGATAAAGTGGGAATTATTGCAACCGATGACCAGTTCCAGATCTTCAAACCTGTTTTCGACAGCCAGGAAATTGTTGTTGAAGAAGACATTAATCACATAAAGCTCGGCAAAATCCTCATCAACCACCATTCACCGAAAAAGGGTCTTAGCATCCGCGAATCTGGCATCCGCGATAAAACCGATGGTCTGGTAATCGCAATACGGCGTGGCGATGAAAGAATCTTGAATCCGGAATCATCTGAAATTCTTCAGGTTGATGATATTGTATGGGTCGTAGGAAACCGAAAGAAAATTGAAAAACTGAACATCGAAATCTAATGATGAGCAAAGAAGAACTTTTAAACAAAGCCATAAGAATAGCCGAAAAAGCCCACCGCGGACAAACGGATAAATTTGGCACACCGTATATCGGCCACATCATTCGAGTTATGAATTACGGAAAAACTTATGATGAAAAAATTGTGGGTGTATTGCATGACGTAATTGAAGACTGCCCAAAAATCACCTACGAATATCTGCTGCAGGAAGGTTTTCCGCATGAAATTGTTTTTGCAATAGAATGCCTTACCAAAAATCCGCCTGATCAGGATTATACAGAATTTATTAAACAGACCGAGAAATCTGCGCTTGCGGTGGCGGTAAAGCTGAATGATCTGCGCGACAATATGGATTTAACAAGATTTACAAAACCACTCACCGAAAAAGACGCGAAAAGACTGAACAAATACCTTACAGCTTATCTCTATCTGAAGGAAAAATATTAATCCACCGTTTTTTCGGAATCTCCGAGTAAATCCTCCAGTTCTTTCATCTCAGCTGCGGTAAGATCACGCCATTTACCCACCGGTAAATCCAGTTTAATGTTCATGATTCTTATGCGCTTAAGCTTTTTTACTTCATAGCCTACAAATTCGCACATGCGGCGGATCTGTCGGTTAAGTCCCTGCGTAAGCACAATACGGAAACTCAGCGTATCGATTTGTTCTACTTCACATTTATTGGTCACGGTTCCCAGAATCGGGATTCCATTTCTCATTTTATGCAGAAACTGCGGGGTAATGGGTTTATCCACACGCACGATATATTCTTTTTCGTGGTTGTTTCTGGCACGCAGGATTTTATTCACAATATCTCCTTCGGAAGTTAATAATATAAGCCCCTCACTGGGTTTATCGAGCCTCCCGATCGGGAAGATTCTTTTCGGATGGTTAATGAAATCAACAATATTATTTTTCTCCCGTTTGGTGTCTGTAGTACAGACAATCCCTACAGGTTTGTTCAGCGCGATGTACACATGTTCTTCTTCAGACTTCCGGATGGAAATTCCATCGACAAGAATTTCATCTTCTTCAGAAACTTTCGTTCCCATTTTAGGAATTGCGCCGTTCACTGTGATCCTTCCCTGCTCCAGCATTTTATCGGCTTCACGGCGGGAACAGAATCCCACTTCAGAAAGGTATTTGTTGATGCGTGTTTTTTCCAAAACTTAAAGATTTTTGTTGCTAAAAATAATGATTCCATAGGACAGACTGATAAATATACTGCCCTCACCATCCAGAATCTGATCTTCTACAGCGACACTGAACAGATGCCCAAATCTTTTGCTTAACGGTTCAACCATCCCGGCTCCGATACCCACAAAACCTGCATTATCAGCAGCAGTTCGGTTGATTTTTGTTCCCATGCTTCCAAATAAGTAGAAAAATTCCTCATCCCGTGGATCGCCAAGGAAAAATTTCGGTTGTACCATCGCATACAGAAGATGATAATTAGGATCAATATAACTGTAGCGTAAACCACCTCCAAGGGCAAACCAATTCAATGGCTGAACGCCAATCTGTGCAGTAAAACCATAATTATATTTACCGGGCGGCAGCTGGCTCTTTTCGTAATCGGTTTTTGCTCTGCCATCCCGTATCATTTGTGCCAGGTCTAAACCGATATTGGTTTCAAGTGTACTGAAAGCCCCCAGTTTTGCAGCTTTTTCCTGACCAAAACCCAGAAATGGAAAAATTAAAAACAAAAGATAAAAATTCTTCATCTATAAATTCTCTTTAAAGCTAAATTCATTTTCCAAATACTGTGAAGAAGCATTTTCAATCGAATAATCACCGATTTTTGTCCTCCTTAAATTGGTAAGATAAGCTCCGACAGCTAATTCCTGACCAATATCGTGGGCCAAACTGCGGATATAAGTACCTTTCGAACAGCCCACGGTGAAGCGCACAGAAGGCAAGTCGATTTCGATGTCTTTAAGATAATGAATTGTTGTTTTACGGGATTTCATCTCTACCACCTCTCCTTTTCGGGCGAGATCGTACGCACGGTTTCCGTCGATTTTAATTGCTGAAAAAACCGGTGGTTTCTGGTCGATTTCGCCAACGAATTTGCTCAGTGTTTCATGGATAAAATCTTCTGTAATATGTGAATAATCCTGATGGAGAATTTCGGGTTTCTCGGTATCGTAAGATTCGGTTTGCACGCCGATTTTTATTTCGGTTATATATTCTTTGGGCGCATCCTGGATTTCCTGAATTTTCTTGGTGAATTTTCCGGTACACACAATCAGCAGACCCGTTGCACGCGGATCTAAAGTTCCGGCGTGACCGATTTTGAATTTTTTCGGAAGATTAAATTCGTTTTTCAGTTTATATTTGAGTTTATTTACCGCCTGAAAACTCGTCCAATCCAAAGGTTTGTCGAGTAATATGATTTGTCCTTCAAGAAAATCTTCTGATGTCATTTAATAACTAAAACTGGTTTAAAATGCTACTGAAACTGTGTAAAATAAATCAGCAACACAATTCCTACAACGATCCGGTACCAGCCCCACGGTTTGAAACCATACTTTGTTAAAACGCCGATGAAAAATTTAATGGCAATAACCGCAACAACAAATGCCACCACGTTTCCTACCAGAAAATACATCAGATTATCGCCCTGCATGATCATCTCGTAACCTTTTTGCTCCAGACCTTTGTGATTCCAGTCTTTCAGGAATATTGAATATACAGAAACTGCAAGCATCGTAGGCACGGCAAGAAAAAAGGAGAATTCTGCGGCAGCTTTACGGGTAAGCTGCTGCTGCATTCCACCGATGATTGATGCGGCACTGCGGCTGGTTCCGGGCATCATTGCCAGACACTGCCAAAACCCGATAATCAAAGCACTTTTATAAGAAACATCTTTCTCATCATCAATGACGTGTACTTTGAAGAGTTTGTCGATGAAAAGAAGAACAATTCCGCCAAGGATTAAAACAATGGCAATGGGAACCGGATCGCCAAGAACGGCTTCGATTTTATCATCGAAAAGTTTTCCCAAAACCAGGGCTGGTATTACAGCAACGGCAAGTTTTAAATAAAAATTAATATTCTTGAAATCGAAAAACTTTTTCCAGTAAAGGAAAACAACCGCCAGAATGGCTCCAAACTGAATGGAAACCTGAAACATCTTCACAAATTCATCTTCCTGAATACCGAAAATTGAACTGGTGAAAATCATGTGTGCAGTTGAGGAAACCGGTAGATACTCGGTTAATCCCTCGATAATTGCAATAAGAATTGCTCTGATTAAATCCATGAATAGGTAAACTTTTAATTAAAAAACTTTGTCAAAGGCTACAAAAAAAGCTTTGACAAAGTCTGATACATATTGCTGTAAATATTATTTGTTTCTTTTCAAAATCGCGTACACTTCAACTGCAAAACCCGCGATCACCAGCAAAGGTGCAATACGGATTCTTCGGATGGAAAAAATTCCCTCGTTCCAGGAATTCGGATCGTATTTTCCGTCCACCGTATTGGCATCAGCTCCCATCATCAGTAAAAAACCAACTACGATCAGCGCTAATCCGATGAGCATGAGTCTGTAATTTTGCGGACCGAAATAAAAGGCATTTTCCTGTGGAAGATCAGCTTCTTTTTTGCCGAAAGCTTCTGCTGAGAAATTTTTATTTTTTTTACTCATTTTTTAAGAATAGTATAAATCATCAACATTTGATCTCAGGAATCTCCAAGTGGCAAAAATCGTACTCAGAACGGTGATGAGAACACCCAATAAGAAAATCCCGGCCACTAAAATAATAAGTTGATTATTATCCTGTGCGAAAGGAGTTCCGATTTGGGTTATAAAGTAATACCAGGCCCCGAAAAGCACTGCCAAACCAAGCACTGCACCAATAACACCTAAAATCACAGCCTCTTTAATGAAAGGTTTTAAGATAAATCTGCGTTTTGCTCCCACAAGCTGCATTGTTTTGATAATGAAACGCTTAGAGAAAATCTTAAGCCGTATGGAATTATTAATAAGAACTACCGCCAAAATTAAGAACAGGATTGAAAATCCTAAAATCCACTTCAGAATATTGTTTAGATTATTGTAAACTTCCACCATCAGCGTGCTGTTGTTCTTCACATCCACAATTCCGGGAGTTGCTTTAATCTGTTTTATGGCTTCATTAATTTTTGCAGGATCTACATATTCCGGTTTTAACGCAACTTCCACAGAGGATGGAAAAATATTTTCTTCAAAAAGTGCGCTGGACTCAATACCCATACTCTTTTTCGCTTCCTGGGCAGCCATTTCACGGGTGATATAGGTTGCTCTTTTTACAGGACCCAACGCCTGAATTTTTTTGAAAGTTTCCTGTTCTCTTTTTACAGTTTTTGCAGAATCTTTCGCATCAAAATTTTCATCAAAATAAGCGTTTACCACAAGCTGTTCCTTAATGTAATCGGAATATTTCTGAGCGTTAATCAAAATCAATCCCATTAATCCCAACAAAAATAAAACCAGTGCAATACTCACGACAACGGTAATATTGCTGGAGCGCAGGCGTCTTTTGTTAAAATCCTCAACTGTCTTTGCCATTAAATAAAAAATTTCTGCTAAAATAGAAAAAAACTTCCGTAATTTGCGGAGAAACCAAGAAAATCGGTGTTAAAAAAAACATAAAGAAAGTCTTTTCAGCACCGGAATTCAGTTTAAGAATAACGATTTTATGAGCGTAAGAGCTAAGAAACATCTCGGGCAGCATTTCCTTACCGACGAAAATATTGCCAAAAATATTGTAGACGCACTAAGTCTGGAAAATTACAGTAAAGTACTGGAAGTAGGTCCCGGAATGGGCGTGCTGACCAAATACCTTCTGGATAAAAAGGCTGAAATTTTTGTTGCTGAGATCGACCGTGAATCTATCGATTACCTTAAAAACCATTACCCAAAACTCGAAGATCAGCATTTTACAGGAGACTTTCTTAAAATCAATATCAGCGACGTTTTCAAGGATCAGGTGGCTGTTATCGGGAATTTTCCTTACAATATTTCATCACAGATTTTATTTAAAATCATCGATTTTTATGATGATGTTCCGGAAATGGTGGGCATGTTTCAGAAAGAAGTTGCCGAAAGAACGGCTGCAGTTCCGCGCACTAAAGATTACGGAATCCTCTCGGTTTTGGTGCAGGCGCTTTACGATGTAAAATATCTTTTCACGGTTCACGAAAACGTTTTCAATCCGCCGCCAAAAGTAAAATCCGGTGTTATAAAACTTACCAGAAATCCAAAAGAAGGTTTGGCGGGCAACGAAGTTCTTTTCAAAAAGATTGTAAAAGCCGGGTTTAACCAGCGGAGAAAGAAACTTTCGAATTCTCTGAAAGTTCTGGAGATTCCTGAAGCGCTGCAAAATCATCCGTTTCTTGAAAAACGTGCGGAAGAACTTTCTGTTCAGGATTTTATTTCATTTACAAACGAATGGAAAAACGCTTAATTCTCAGGCGTTTTTTCTCCGTTGTTTAATGCTTCATCTTCTGTTTTTAGACTTTCGAGCTGCAACTGAAGACTGGCAATCATTTCCTTTAAAGCTTTGATGTCGTTTTTATTTGAAGAAACGTTGCTTTTCAGCATTACATTTTTCGCCCGTTCGTTGTGATCCTCATCGTCTTCCTCTTCGGCGATGTCCTCGATATCTTCCTGAATATCATCAATATCTTCACTGATTTCCTCAATATCTTCGCTGATTTCTTCGATATCGTCCTGAATTTCTTCAATATCTTCGCGGATATCTTCGATATGTTCCTGACTTCTGTTCACCGACATCTGAATGAAAATGGCAAGATAAATAGCTTCCAAAGATAAAACGGTGGTTAAAACGAGCAACATTTTATCAACGCTCACAATACCAAAAACCGGCAGCAGAAAAGCAGTTGCAAAGACAATTGAATGCACGATGAGTGAAGGAATTGAACCAATCCACCACATCACCCCGTCGGTTACTTTTTCTAAAAACTGAATTTTCTTTTCGCGTTCTTCCTTTCGTCCCATTTTCAAGAAGTTTGGGCAAATTTAGTTAAAAATCCCCTGACACGCCTAAGCCAAAAAGCGCGAAATCATATTTTGCAGGATCGGCAGGATCAAACTTCCTGATTGCCAAATCCAGTTCTTCCACCGTTTTCCAGTCGTTCTGTTTTCGCTGAATCAGATTGAGTTTTCGGGAGATATTTCCGGTATGAACATCCAACGGAATAGAGAGACTCTTCGGATCAATGGTTTGCCAAATCCCGAAATCAACGCCTTTTCGGTCTTTACGGACCATCCAGCGGAGAAACATCATGAGTCTTTTTGCAGAAGAATTTTTGTAGGTAGAACTTACATGTTTATGACTGCGGTGCTGAGCATTACCGATGAAATTCTGCCTGAAACGCTCTAATGAATGGTAGAAGTTCGTTTCATTTCCCTGAATTGAGAAAAGACTTTCAAGACTTTCATTTTCCTCATAAATTCTTTTGAGATTAAGGATAAATTCCCTGAAATCTTCGCCGTTAAACGTTCTGTGAATGCTTCTGTTTTCTAAACTTTCCAATTCTTTCACAGAAACATTTCGAATGAACTCGTAAGGACTATGCTCCATAAAAGTGAGCATTTTCTCCGCATCATTAATGATTGACTTCCGCGTACCCCAGGAAATTGTTGCCGTTAAAAAACCAGTGATTTCTATATCCTGTTTCAGCGAAAAACGGTGCGGGATCTGCACGGGGTCATTTTCAACAAACTCGGGAGCGTTATATAATTCGGCTTTTCATCCAGAAAACTCTTTAATTCAGAAAAAGTCATCAGCTATCCTATTTTAACCGCTTCCAGCGCTTTTGGAAGAAAGGTATTGGCAAAAACTTCACGCGCTTCGTCTGTAAATACATTCAAATCGTGATATCTGTTGGAAAAATGACCGAGAATTAATTTTCCGACGTTGGCTTTTCTTGCAATGCGGGCGGCTTCCAGAGCGGTCGTATGTCCGGTGTAATCTGCCATTTCTTTAAGTTCATGCAGAAAAGTAGCTTCGTGATAAAGCACGTCAACATTTTCAATGATGGGCAGAATTGTTTCTAGATACCGGGTATCACTGCAAAATGCGTAGGACACAGACTTTGTA
>JAHRWY010000005.1:0-3020 GCA_019104935.1 Kaistella sp. | reverse complement strand
CCTTCAGCGGTCCGGTTACCCGCATACGGTAATCCTCTGCGGCCACTTCCGGATCAATATTCAGCGCAAAAAGATTATTGATGCCCTTTACGGGATTGATATGTTCGCCTACTTCGGTTTCCAGGACTTCAGCCAGGTTAGAGGCGGGGTCTGTACAGACCAGCAGCACACGTTTGCCTTCATCGGCAAGCTGTATCGCGGTGGCGCAGGCAATGGTGGTTTTGCCTACTCCGCCTTTTCCGGTAAAAAAGAGATAGGGAGTTGTGATCATGACTTCTTTTTTGATGTTGAAAAATTTAAAGTGATTTATCTGATAAGGCTCATCACATAATACATCTCAGCAGCAATCTCCAGACTTCTTTCATAATACGTGCGGTCCATCTCATGGGTTCCGTCGCTGTATTTTGGGTCTTCAAATTTTACCGCCACGCGCTTTTCGGCACCCGCGATAAACGGGCAACCTGCGTCGGCATTGGAGCAGGTCATCACCGCCGCAAAACCGGTTACCGGATTGAAGGTATCATCATATTTCTTGGAAAAACAGATGACCGGATGTGCATTCTCTGCATATTTTACCGCGTATACCGGATTGTCGGTGTCACACAGATTCTGAATTTCCATTCCCTGACTGTGGAGTGTTTCCGCCACTTTCGGGAACATGGCAGTGGCCTCTGTTCCGCCGGAGTAACAGTACACGTTCTGTATGTTAAAATGTTCCGCCATCACCTGTGCCCAGATCTGGGAAAGGTGACTTCTGCGCGAATTGTGGGTGCAGATGAAGTTCAGGTTGATTCTTTCATCGGCCTCCACTTTCTTCTGAATGTATTCCGCCAGAGGCTGCAGTATCAGCTTTCTTTCTTCGGAAACGGGCATTTTGGCAATAATCTCGATGTGTTCTTCGATGTTTTTAAACATGCTTCTTGTTTTACAAAGTTATAATATAAACGTTTTTCAAACCTTCGTCTCTAGCAGCACCCTGAACCAGGAACACAGCTTGCAGACTGAAGTTCTGAAAGTTTTACTCTTGGTTTCTCCTGCGGAATTCCACAGGCATCCTGGGCTAGACAAGCCGTGGTTTTAGCCGTGAGAACGAACTCGCTGCCGTTGAACTGCAAACCGAATTTGCCAATGGTAGACTGCTGGTATTCCACCTCGATTTCTACGTCTTCCAGACCCAGTTTTTCTTCTGAAAGGGCAATGATTTTTTTGAGTTTTTCGGCTTCGAGCCTGTGGTCGTTATCAGTTGAAAACCACAGCTGAAAATTGATGGTTTTTTCGTCGCGCATCACGCCGCCACAGTCGATAAACCTTTTATTGATCTGGCCGATTTCGGTCACATGGAAATGGTCGGGAACCTGTTCTCCGTTTTCTAACACAAAATGCAGTTCCTGAAGGTTGGTAAGAATGTTCTTGATTTCTGAAAGTTTCATAATTCTTTGATGTTATGGTGATGAGTTTAACACTTATTGTTTTCGAGCGTATCAATTTTGTGGAAAATATGACTGATGAACATATCAAATTTCTTAATCGTTTCTTTATTGATGCAATAGTTGATGGCTTTCCCGTCGATACTTCCCTGTATAATTCCGGCATTTTTCAGTTCCCTGAGATGTTGCGATACCGTAGGCTGTGCGAGCGGCAAAACATCCACAATATCATTGCAGATACAGGTGTTGGTCGTGAGCAGATATTCGATAATGGCAATTCTGGCAGGATGAGCCATGGCTTTCAGCAGTACAGCCATCTCGTTCTGTTCATCAGTAAAATGTTCTGTTTTGGTAAGTCCCATAATGATTGAATTTTTTGATCGTGTTTTAATATTGCAATATTACGATAAATATAAATACCATGATATATTTTTTTTAAAAAACTTTAAATACTAATCATCAGTCAATATTTATGGTGAAACTAAAGCACTGTTGATATTGGTCTATAAATCAACTGATAAAATGATTTCTATCAGCAATTTAACACCCAAAATTTCGTAACTTTACTGTATAAATGATGATGAAGGCAATCTCTTGTCTTTCTGTTCTTTTCTCTGCGCGGTTCAAATCTGCGGCAAGACTCGAGGTTGGAAGTTACTGAATTACTAAAAACACATGTTATGAGAACGATTATTGTACCCACCGATTTCTCGAATCCTTCCAAAAACGCTGCACGTTTCGCCCTGAACCTTGCCATTGGGCTGAAAGCTGATCTGCACCTCTGTCATGCGTATAATATCCCTGTTGAAAGTCCTATGATGGGGGAGGTTGCATGGACATTACTGGAACTTCCCGACGTAAAGAAAGATGCCGAAAAAGCATTGAAAAAATTGGCAAAAGCTTTAGAAACGAAAGAAAATATTTTACAGGGTGATCATCCTGCCCTTTTCCGGCCAACCATTACCTATTCCTGTGCACAGACAGATCTGGTGACACTCATTCATGATACCGCCAATTCAACCAAGGCCATTCTCGTGGTGATGGGTATGACCGGTAGTGGAAAACTGAACAGGCTTCTTTTTGGCAGCAGCAGTGTTAAAATGATTAATGAAAGCAAGTACCCTCTCCTTATCGTTCCTCACCATCACCGGTACAGAAAGATAGAGAAAATTGCGTTCGCTACCGACCTTAGCAAGCATGATCAAAAAACCGCACAATCCATCGCGAGGTTTGCTGAATATTTCGATGCCGAACTGATGGTCAGCTATGTCACCGGATTTTCCGACCTGATTGATGAAAAAGCGTATCTCCACAAAAAAGAGGAGTTTATCAATAATATTGACGGAAAAGTCACTTACCTGCCCATTGAAGTGGTTGGAGTCAATACCGGTCTCGGGGTACTAAGATATAAGGACGTGGATCTGGTGGTGATGGGACATGAGCGCAAAAGTTTCTTCGAAAGAGTCACAACGGGAAGCCACAGTGCAACGCTGGCCCGTAAGGTTCAGATGCCGCTCATGATTATTCCTGAAGGCGCTCCACTGCTGTTCTGATGACAGTCCCCCCGGATTTAGTCCTGCAATCCTTTTTTCT
>JAHRWY010000003.1:0-5791 GCA_019104935.1 Kaistella sp. | reverse complement strand
TCTCGGAAAAGTTCCCATTTTCGGAATCTGTCTGGGGCACCAACTGATTGGTTTGGCCTGTGGCGCAAAAACCTTCAAACTGAAATTCGGTCACCGCGGCGGAAATCATCCTGTTTTAGATCTAGCCAAAAATAAAGTGGCGATTACTTCCCAAAATCACGGGTATGCAGTAGATCAAGAAAGTTTGAAAAATACCGATTTGGAAGAAACACACATTGCTTTGAATGATCGTACCAACGAAGGTCTAAGGCATAAAATCCATCCATGTTTTAGCGTACAATATCACCCTGAAGCAAGTCCGGGTCCGGAAGACGCCAATTATCTTTTTGATGAGTTTATTGAGTTGATGGAGCAGTTTAAAAGTGTAAAAATATAGTAATGTAGCAATGTAACAATATACTGAGCGATGATAAATTTTGAAAATAATCCTCTGATTCGGAAAACAGTTCAATTTTCGTTAGACATTATTGGGTATTGTGAACTTCTGGAAGAAAAAAGAAAATATGTTATCGCTCGTCAATTGTTGCGTTCAGCAACCAGTATTGGAGCAAACTCATTCGAAGCTCAAAATCCAGCCAGCAAGAAAGATTTTATTAATAAGATAAAAATAGCTGCCAAAGAATTAGAAGAAACAAAATATTGGCTATATCTCTGCAAAAATTCCGACAATTATCCTTTTGATGAGAAACTGGAAAGTCAAATCAATGAAATCGCAAAAATTATATATAAAATATTAAGTACTAGTTTATCGAACCGCGACAGTTTGTAAAATTGTTACACTGTTAAATTGATACACTGTCAAATTTTAAAAATGAAAAGAAACGACATAAAAACAATTTTGGTAATCGGCTCCGGTCCTATCATTATCGGACAGGCCGCCGAATTCGATTACGCCGGAACCCAGGCTTGCCTGGCGCTGAGAGAAGAAGGTTACAAAGTGATTTTGATCAATTCAAATCCTGCCACCATTATGACCGACGTCGAAATTGCCGACAAGGTCTATATTGAACCCATCTCGCTGCAGTTTGTGAGTCATATCATCCGGAAAGAACGTCCCGACGCGCTTTTGCCTACTTTGGGCGGACAAACCGGACTCAACATGGCGGTAGAACTCGAGAAATCAGGAATTCTTGAAGAATGCAAAGTGGAAGTTCTGGGAACTAAACTTTCAGCCATCAACCAGGCGGAAGACCGCGATCTTTTCCGCGAACTGATGCGCGAACTCAACGAACCGGTACCCGATTCCGATATCGTGAACACCGTTCAGGGCGCTTTGGAATTTGCCCATAACATAGGGTATCCGGTGATTGTACGTCCTGCCTTTACCATGGGTGGCACAGGCGGCGGAATCGCGCATAACGATGACGAACTGAAGGAAATCGCGAGTTTCGGTCTGAAATATTCGCCGGTAACCCAGTGTCTTATTGAAAAATCCATCGCCGGTTTCAAAGAAATCGAGTACGAGGTGATGCGCGACAAAAACGACAACGCCATTGTGGTGTGTAATATGGAAAACATCGACCCGGTGGGCGTACATACAGGAGATTCCATTGTGGTGGCACCTTCGCAAACGCTTTCGGACCGGGAATATCAGATGCTGAGAAATTCATCTTTAAAAATCATCCGTGCACTGGGAATTGAAGGCGGTTGCAACGTTCAGTTGGCTTTGGATCCGCATTCATTTGATTATTATATCATCGAAGTGAATCCGCGGGTATCGCGTTCATCGGCGCTGGCGAGTAAGGCGACCGGTTATCCGATTGCCAAGATTGCTGCAAAAATTGCGGTAGGTTTAACCCTGGATGAAATCATGAATCCGGTGACCGGAAAGACCTACGCGTGTTTCGAGCCGGCTTTAGACTATGTCGTAACAAAATTCCCGAGGTTTCCTTTCGATAAATTTGAAACAGCGGACCGAAGACTTTCGACCCAAATGAAAGCGACAGGTGAAGTGATGGCTATCGGCAGAAACTTCGAGGAATCGCTTCAGAAAGCCATCCGTTCCCTTGAAACCGGTTTAAGACATATCGGATTGAAGACCAAAGATGCCGCAGCCTTAACCGACGCTGAAATCGAAAGAAGAATCCGCGTCTGTGATGACGAAAGACTGTTCATCATCGGCGACGCTTTAAGACGGGGCTACGACTGGGAACAGATTGTGGAATGGAGCAAAATCGATAAGTTCTTCATCTGGAAAATCAAGAAACTGATTGATTTTGAAAAGGTGATTGCTGAAAATAAATTCGATAAAGAAACGTTACTTCAGGCTAAAAAACTCGGCTTTGCAGACCTTCATATCGCGCATCTGTGGGAATCCGACCAGAAAACGGTATTCGAATTCAGAAGAACAAACGGCGTGATGCCAGTGTATAAAATGGTCGATACCTGCGCTGCAGAATTTGAAAGTGAAACGCCTTATTTCTACGGAACTTACGAAGAAGAAAACGAAAGTACGCCTTCAGACCGGGAGAAAATCATCGTCCTCGGTTCCGGACCGATCAGAATCGGGCAGGGCGTTGAGTTCGATTACGCCACGGTACATTCGGTTTGGGCGATTAAAGAACTTGGTTACGAGGCGATTATCATCAACAATAATCCTGAAACAGTTTCCACTGACTTCTCCATTTCCGATAAACTCTATTTCGAGCCTTTAACGGAAGAAGATGTCATGAACATCATCGAACTCGAAAAACCGAAAGGCGTGGTGGTGCAGTTTGGCGGACAAACCGCCATTAACCTTGCCGATAAACTGGCTGCTCACGGCGTTCAGATTCTGGGAACTTCACTGGAAGATCTCGACCGCGCTGAAAACCGCAATAAATTTGAAGCCGCACTTCAGGAACTCGGCATTCCGCAGCCTTTGGGCAAAACCTGCTTCACAAAAGAAGAAGCGCTGGTGATTGCGGAAGAAATCGGCTATCCGGTATTGGTTCGTCCGAGCTACGTTTTGGGAGGAAGAGCCATGGAAATCGTGTACGACGAGAAAGACCTGGCGCATTATATGACAAAAGCGGTGAAAGAAAGTTCGGAACATCCTATCCTGATCGACCGCTATTTAACCGGTCAGGAAGTGGAAGTGGACGCGATTTCAGACGGAGAAACCGTAGTGATTCCGGGAATTATGGAGCATATTGAAAGAGCCGGAGTGCACTCCGGAGATTCCATCGCGGTGTATCCGCCGCAGAATATCACCGCGAAACAGATCGATACCCTCGTGGATTATACCGAAAGACTCGCAAAAGGTCTTAACGTAATAGGACTGATGAACATTCAGTACGTACTTTCCGACGGTGAAGTTTATGTGATCGAGGTGAACCCGAGATCTTCGAGAACGGTACCTTTCCTTTCCAAAATCACCGGAATCCCAATGGCGAATCTGGCTACTAAAGCGATTCTCGGCAAGAAACTGAAAGATTTAGGCTATAAAAATGGACTGGCACCACAGCAGCCCGGTGTATTTGTAAAAGTCCCCGTATTCTCCTTCTCGAAACTCACAAAAGTGGATACTTCCCTGGGCCCGGAAATGAAATCTACCGGCGAGGTGATGGGCAAAGATACAACGCTCGAAAAAGCACTGTACAAAGGTTTTGTAGCAGCCGGACGTAAGATGCCGACCCACGGATCCATTCTCTTCACCGTAGCCGACAAGCACAAAGAAGAAGCCGCTGAAATGGCGCGACGTTTCCATGAAGTAGGCTTCAGAATATGGGCTACCGAAGGAACCGCAAGATACTTTGAAGACCATGGCATTCCGGTGAAAATCGGCTATAAAATCGGCGAAGAAGACGTCAACCTTATCGACCTGATTCAGAAAGGAAAGGTGCAGTATGTGGTAAATACCACCACCAAGGGGAAACAGGCGGAAAGAGACGGCTTCCAGATCCGCAGGATGTCGGTAGAGAATGGTGTGCCGTGCCTCACCTCGATGGATACTGTAGAAGCCATTTTAAAAGTCATTGAAAGCATGAGTTTCAAGATGGAACAGATGTAATCAAGACCTAATTATACAAAAACGCGTCCGTATTGGGCGCGTTTGTTGTTTGTAGGGAAGGGTTCTGATATAGAATTTTTAATTCTTTAGAATACGGCTGTTAATCTACAATCAGTTTGCCGTTCATCATTGCGGCGTGTCCCGGGAATGAGCAAATAAAATCATAACTGCCTACTTCAGGCGCCGTAAACTCAATCGTCACGCTTTCTCCGCCACCGATGGTTTTGGTATGTGCAATAACTTCGGGTAACAAACTTTCGGGGACTTCAAAATCAGGCGCTTTTCCTTCCTGTACGGCTTTGGTGGCAAACGCGGTAACATCAGTACCTTGTTTCAGCAATACAAAATTGTGACCCATTGAAGATTTTGGAAGTTTACCAACATGGTGTAAAGTGAGACGGATGAGTTTCCCTGCCGGAACTTTAATTTCGCTCTTATCGAATTTCATCGTGTCTTCAGCGTTCAGGGCAACTTCTATGGTATCCTGGTCCTGCGAGGCGGCGGGTTCCTCTGCTGGGGTTACGGTTTCGGTTTCAGGAGTTGAACTTACCTGCTCTTCGGTTTTATTCTGTCCGCAGGCGACCATCATCATCCCTGCAATTGCTACTACTGAGAGTTGTTTTAATTTTTTCATACTCATAAAAGTTTAAAAGTTTATATTTCTGATTAATATGCAGTTCAAAGATACCTTAAACAAGATAATAAAACAAGGAAAAACTTGTTTTAATACATAGGATTTTTATCATGTTTGTCACTTTTTTATTTGAATACGTTATGGTTGCTTAAGATTGATTATCTTTACCCTTCATAATTTAACAAGTATTTTGAATGAAATGAAGAAAAGTGTGACCGATAGGATTTTAATGATTTTAAAGGGGCGCGGCGAGATTTCTGTAGCATCTTTGGCTATGGAACTGGGAATTACCAAGGAGGGTGCCCGGTTACATCTCCTGAAACTTACAGAAATGGATTTGGTGAAAAGCATCCAGAAAAATGAAGGCGTAGGCAGGCCGGTTACTTATTATTCTTTATCTCAGAAAGGACTTTCAAAATTCCCCAATACCCATGCCACGGTAACGGTAGAACTGCTGCGTTCTGTAAAAAAACTGTTGGGTGAAAATGCGGTAGATTTAATGATCAATGATCGTGAAAACCAGGTTTACCAACGGTATGAACAGCAAATACAGCACAGCAAAACCATGGAAGAACGGCTGGAGCATCTCAGCAAAATACGTTCAGAAGAGGGCTATATGGCAGAATGGAAGACAGAAAACGGGGAATACTTTTTTATAGAGAACCATTGCCCGATTGGTGCGGCTGCTGCAGAATGTCACGGGTTTTGCGATGCCGAATTATCAAATTTCAGAAAGTTGATTGGCACCGGATTTCAAATTGAAAGGGTACAGCATATTCGGTCCGGCGAACATCGCTGCATCTACAAAATTTCTTAAACCACGGAACATTTACAAAACCTGTTAATCATTCTTTGTAACAGGTTTTTTTTATGACCATAAAAGTGAATCCGGAAAAATTGAACCGGACATGAAAAAAGACTGGTCTGCTCAGGGTTTTCAAAAACCACTGTGAAAAACCTGTTTCGGTTCATGAGTTTTAAAATGGAACAGAATTTAAATCAAGAGCTGTTTATAGAAAAACGCGTCCGCACTGGGCGCGTTGTTGGTTAGGAAGTTTGATAAAGTCCGCATGAAGTTCCGCAAATGATGCTTTGATATGTTTCAAAAAACCTTTTACAACATCGTGAAAATTTTACAATATTGTAATAAACATATTGCGATGAAA
>JAHRWY010000263.1:0-3222 GCA_019104935.1 Kaistella sp. | reverse complement strand
TCCGCCGTGTGACTGGAATTCGTCTACATAAACATCCATTCTGCCGGCAGTTGTAGGGCCGAAACTTCCGGAAGCCATTCCGTCCGGCGTTTTTGCAGGGCCTGCGTAATAAATTGGGTGATTTTTGAAATAGTCGGGCATTGGTTTTCCGCTGTCGAGAAGTTCTTTAATCTTTGCGTGCGCGATGTCGCGTGCTACGATTAAAGTTCCGTTCAGACTTAAGCGTGTTTTGATCGGATATTTTGAAAGTTCTGCCAAAATATCCGGCATTGGCTGGTTTAGATTAATTGAAACTGCTTCTTCCAAATGTGGCGGAGTTTCCGGTAAATATTGTTTTGGATTGGTTTCCAGTTGTTCGAGGAAAATTCCTTCTCTGGTGATTTTTCCTTTAATATTTCGGTCAGCAGAACATGACACTCCCATTCCTACAGGACAGGAAGCGGCATGACGAGGCAAACGGATTACCCGAACATCGTGTGTTAAATATTTTCCGCCAAACTGTGCTCCGATAGAAGATTCCTGGCAAATTTGCTGAACTCTTTTCTCCCATTCCAAATCACGAAATGCCTGTCCCCCCATGTTTCCTTCTGTAGGAAGATGGTCGTAATATCCAGCGCTGGCTTTTTTCACGGCTGCTAAATTGGCTTCAGCAGAAGTTCCTCCGATAACGAGCGCAAGGTGATAAGGCGGGCAGGCTGCGGTTCCCAAATCCATAATTCTTTCGCGAACGAAAGCTTCCAGCGAGGAATCATTCAGAAGGGATTTTGTTTTTTGGTAAAGGAAAGTTTTGTTTGCAGAGCCACCACCTTTTGCAAGGAAAAGAAAATTGTACTCTTCACCTTTTGTTGCGTAAATATCGATTTGTGCAGGAAGATTAGAACCTGAATTCTTTTCTTCGAACATTGTTAAAGGCACGATTTGCGAATATCTGAGGTTTCGGTTTTGGTACGTGTTATAAATTCCTCTGGAAATCCATTCTGCATCATCAACGCCGGTGTATACATTTTCACCTTTTTTTGCCACACAGATTGCTGTTCCGGTATCCTGGCAGGAAGGAAGTGCGCCTTCCACTGCAACTGCGGCGTTCTGCAGGAGATTATAAGCTACAAAACGGTCGTTGTCGGTCGCTTCGGGATCCTCGATGATATTTCTGAGTTTTTGAAGATGCGAAGGTCGAAGCATGAAAGAAACATCTGCTAAAGCCTGCTCGGCAAGAAGTTCCAGTGCTCTGGGATTTACGGTTAAGATTTCTCTGCCGCCAAGGTATTCTACTTTTAAATATTCTGAACTGAGTTTTCTGTATTGGGTGTCGTCTTTAATAATAGGAAAGGGCTCCTGATAGTGAAATTCCATTTTTTTTATTAACTTTTTAGAGTGTAAAAATACGGAATTTTGGGCATGAAAAAAAGCGAAGCAAGGGCTTCGCGATTTTTTGATCATTTGTGTTCCTGAATGTGAGCTGCAAATATATTGAGAGTTTATGTCAAATTCTGTCAAACAGTTAATTAGCTTTGAAAGAATTGTTGTAAACGAGAGATTCTTCGGCCTGATAGGAATTGAGAACTTCCTCTAATTTTTCGGTTACGCATTCCTTCAGCACCTGTGGTTTTATCACTTTTGCATTGCTCATCCACTGAAAAATCCAGCCTACGAGTTCCCGGTTGATTCCGCAGGTTAGTTTGAGAATTAAATTCCCGTTGGGTAAGACTTCAAATTCCTGGGAAGGATGCCAGAACTGCTTTTTTATATATTTTCCGGTAGTTTTAGAAAATTCAATCTCGATATCATAAATATGTTCATCTCGGTTCTGGGTAATGCCAAAGCGGGTTTGCATCTCGGTTTCCAACTGATGCAGCAGCGATGCGCTTTCGAACATGTTATTAGTAAGCTTATATTTTTTGAACTGTTCTAACGCAAAAATCATAATCTTATTTTCATCTTTCAGCATGCCTGCTACATGAACCACCCCTCTGTGATAAAGCAACTTTAGCGGCAAAAAACGTATCGGATATTCAATAGAAGAAGAAATCGAGGTATAATCGTAACTGATTTCTAAAACTCTGATTTCTCTCTTGTTTTGGATGCTCCAGATTGCATCATCCAGAACGTTTTCAAAGCGGGTTCCCTCTATATTTTCAAAAAAATGACTTGAAACAATTTGTGTATCAGCTACCGTTACGAAGTTCTCAAATTTACTTTTGCTGTTATTCGAATAAAAAAGACTTTCTATTTTTTTTAATGACTGTTTACGGGAAAGCCTTATCGGAAGCGGCAGGAAGTTTTTAAAAAGAAGATAGCTGTTAATGTCATATTCATTCAGGTCTTCATTACTTTCTTCAAATTCTATTTTCCAGATTTTCCTGTTCTTTTCACCCACTTTCACCACCAGTTTTTCACCCTCCAGCACCAGCGAGTTTTCCAGTTCAATTAAATCCCGGTAAAATGTTCTTTCAGAAATGCTGATGTTGTTTTTCCGGGCCCATATTTTGATGGTTTCAATGGTCACAGGACCGCGTTTCAGCAATCCATAAATTTTCAATAAACGGGTAGATTTGTGATACATATATTATTTTACCTAAATCAAATTTACACAAAGTTTCTCTCGAATAAAAATGAAATCTTTCAGAATTCAAAGATGTTTCATTCAGTTAAAAATAGGTAACTTTATAACTTAAATACACGCAAAATGAATTACAGAACAGAACATGATACGATGGGCGAAGTGCAGGTTCCTGCCGATAAATTCTGGGGAGCGCAAACCGAACGCTCCCGGAATAATTTCAAAATAGGGGCCGAAGCCAGTATGCCGCACGAAATTATTGAAGCTTTTGCTATTCTGAAAAAAGCCGCAGCCTTTACCAATGCCGAATTAGGCGTGCTTTCCGAACAAAAAAGAGATATGATTGCAGCGGTTTGTGATGAGATTCTGGCAGGAAAACTTTACGATCAGTTTCCCCTTGTCATCTGGCAAACGGGTTCGGGAACCCAAAGCAATATGAATGTGAATGAAGTGATTTCTAATAAAGCACACGTAAATAACGGCGGAACTTTAGGCGAAAAATCTGAAATCCACCCGAATGATGACGTCAACAAATCACAAAGCTCGAACGATACCTATCCTACAGCAATGCATATTGCTGCTTATAAAAAAGTGGTGGAACACACGTTGCCGGCTGTAGAAAAACTTAGAAATACACTTCAGGAAAAAGCCGAAGCTTTCAA
>JAHRWY010000265.1:0-66559 GCA_019104935.1 Kaistella sp. | reverse complement strand
TCCTAAGGGAACGTGGCATTACCAAAGAGATCTGCATGACAGAAGACAAAAAGTTTATTTTGCAGGACACAGATATCGCCTATGAGCCAACCGATTTATCCATCATAAAATCTTACCGATTTGAAGGGGACAGCAATCCGGAAGACAATGCGGTGCTGTATGTACTTCAGGATAAAAATGGTTTACACTCGATCATCATTGATTCTTATGGCGCTGAAAGTAATTATACAGGAGAAGAATTCGATAATTTCCTGAGAAGCATTCCGATAAATGAGAGTGAAGATTTTATTTTAGAATAACACATATATCCGAAAATTAGTTTTCGGATTTTTTTCTGAAAAGATTCCGGAAAATACCTTTTTCCTTCATATTTTCCTTTGTTTGCTGTACTTTTTCTTTTACTTCCTGTTTTGTTTCTTTCAAATCGGCCTTATTCTGCTCCAGTGCAGCTTTTGTATTTTCAACTGTAGTTTTCACTGTTTTTTCGGTATTTTCCGCATTTTTCCCAATCAGGGTTTTCTTCAGACCCAGTTCGATGCCTTTCCAGAAAAGGTTAAAAAACGATTTTGCAGGATCGCGTTCCACATTATCCACAGGAACCGAATCCGGATATTTACCGGAATCTGTCTTCACAAAAATATTTGCTACAGCGGAAAGAACTTTATCTTTTTCGCCCGTTGGTTTTAATATCGAAACTCTTAAGTCTTTATGTTTCATATTTAAAGTTCCGTTCAGGCCTCTGTTGTTGCCTTTAAAACTGAAAATGAGATCCGAAATTAAACCCGTGGCACGAATTTTAAGATAAGGCTCAATAAAAGGGTTCACCCGTGACGCGGGCAAATCAGCAATATTTCCCGAAATCGAGAAATTATCGGTCATGCTGGCGGTATCCAAACTCCATTTTACGTTCATTGGGGAAGCATTCATAAACAAACAGGTGATATTTACAGGAATCTGGGTTGGTTTTCCCTTCATTTTGCCGGAGTTCAGGTTTTTCACATTCATATTGAAATGATTAAAAGTGAGTTTGCCCGGTCCGTCGCTCTTATGCGTATCTTCTTCATAAACCAAAACCGAATTTTTAATATCCGTATTCTGAATATATAAAGGAAACCCAATACTTCTGAGCAATTTTGAGTACAGCGGTTTTTCTGCCATATCATCTTTCGGAATTTTGCTGCGGAAAATATTCGCATTCATCCCGTTGAGTGTAAGTTGCGAGGCGTTCAGAAATTTGTGAGGCGATAAAAAATCCCAGCTTCCATTGAGTGTTATGAGATCTGCTTTCACATCATACAGGTCCTTTTCAACAGGTATCATGCGGATGAACTGCGCGCGGGAAACTTTAGGCTTCAGGGCAAAATTTGAAATCTGAACCCCATTTTTCCCGAATTTCAGTAAAGAGGCCGACAGGTTATAAAATTTCGTTCCGTAACTGAAATTTCTGGTAGTAACACTGTAAAAACCTGTTTTAAAAGGAACCGGATTTTTTATCGTACTCGAATTCATTTCGACCTGCTGAACCGTCGCATTTAAATCTTTAAAAATTAAAGGATTATTCCCTTTACCAACTATCAGATTCGAGTTTTTTAAGGAGAGATTCTTAACCGTCAGCGGAAAATAAATTGATCTGAAGTCCGGTTTCTTTTTATTCTTGTTTGTCCCGGCAATAATTTTTCCGTTCAGACTGTTGATCAGAACGTCCTGTACATTAAGTTTCAGTCTGTTTTCCACAAATTTCAACTCATTGATCTGCAGCTTTACCTTTTGAGCCGTTAAATCCAAAAGCGTATTGTCTGATTTGGAAACGGTAGGTTTTATAGAAAAACTGCTGAGTTCTGCAGATTTTGGAGTGAGTGCCATTGCAGCAATCTTTACGTTTTCAGCTTCTGAAGAAAAACCGATGTTTTTTCCTGAAATATTGAAATCTGCGTACTGAAATGGCAGCGGCTCTTTTGAGGTATCGCCGTTCATTACAAATTTACTGATGTTCAGGCTGATGTTTTCAACGTTCAGCAGCGGAGTGCCGGCGGGTTTCAGAATGGAGATTTTCGCATTGTTGATCAATACCTCTTCCATATTTACCACGTAATTAAAATCTTTTTTCGTGGCAGGCGATTTTACATTGGTGGTATAAATTTTAAGTTCCGGATTTTCAAACTCGGCATTCGCAAGACTAATTTTATTTCCGTTGAGTTCGATATCTTTAAACTGCATTTCCGAAGTTTTGAAAGCATAAAGATTTCTTTTTGAAGGGTAAAATTTCCTGAAATTAGCGTAAGACAGAAGCGGAGTTAAAGCAAACTCCTTAAGATTCATTTTTCCGTCTTTGGTCATAATGTATTTCGTGGTGACTGCGTAAAGATCATCTGGTCTGAAGAAGAAATTTCTGCCGTTAATATCGTAACGGTCGAAAACCACAGGAAGTTTATTTTCCACGGCTTCTTCGGTCATCTGCAGATTTTCAACTTCAAGGTTGAGGTCCTGGACGGAAAGAAATTTCTGTTTTGTATGTTTAAAAATCTGAATTTTGCCGCTGCTGATTTTCAGATTTTCGAAAACCACAGGATTCCGTTTTTTCCCTGTTTTATCGTCAATCGGTTTTGCGAGAATGATGTTGAGATTGGGATTCTTAAGAAGCAGATTAGAGCTGTTAATCCTTTTCCTGAAGAGCGCATCATAAATCCCCAGCCGCGAAACCGAAAGCGTATCCACCGTTCCCTGCAACCTTATAACATTTTCATTTTCAGGATTTTTATTATTAACTGAAATTCCGGTGGCGTAAATATTTCCGGTGCCCAAATCCACATCCAGCGACTGGTAAGAAATTTTGTAATCGGAATTGTTTTTAATATACCCGGGGAGTTTGCTTTTCAGCCAGAAATTAATTCCAAAATTAACTGCCAAAAAAAGCAGAAACATAATTCCCAAAATCCTCAGTAAAATTCTAAAGTAGTTTTTCCTCATTTTTTTGAAGATTAAATTCTGTGCCAATCAAGCCTTCAGATAAACAAAGGAAAGTTCGAAAAACCACAATTCTAAATATCCAGACTCACCACATACCCTTCATGCCCTCTCACGTTCATGAAATTACCACCTTCAAAGGAGAGATACTGGCCTTTAATACCGCGCAAAACGCCTTCAAATTCAGGTTTTTTATCTAAGGTAAATGAATTTATTTTTTCCGGAGCTTCATAAGGATAATCCAAACGAAGCATTTCATGTTCCAGGGAATAAAAGTTTTTGAAGTTTTCTGGGAAATAATCTTTAATTTTTTCGCGGAAGTCGGCAAGATCCAAATCATCCTCGAAATCATCTTCCAGCATTTTACGCCAGTTGGTTTTATCCGCCAAATGCTCTTTCAGCGCCACTTCTATCATTCCGGCTTCGTAGCGGTTCTCGGTTTTGGCAATCGGAAGCGCAAAAGTTGCCCCCTGATCAATCCACCGTGTTGGAATCTGGCTTTCGCGCGTAACACCCACTTTCACATCTCCGGTATAGGCGAGATACACGATATGCGGCTGCAGCTGTATGGATTTTTCCACTTCCAAATCCCGTTCGCCAATTCCCAGGTGAGCGGTTGAGAGTTCCGGGCGGATGATCGTATCACTGGCATACGGACTTTCGAAAAAACATTTTTTGCAGAATCCCATCCTGTAAATCTTTTCTTCACTGCCGCAGTTCACGCACTCGTAGCCGATATGTTTCAACTTAAGGTTTTTACCGATCAGCTGATTCATATTGATGAGATCATTCGACAGATTAAGGAAATATTGAATGGGTTTCGCGTTTTGCGTTGTCATTTTCAGGATTTGTCCAGAGAACTGCATATTATAATATTTCAGTAAAAATAATGATTTGAATTTAATTAAATTTGTACTAAATAAACCAAAGATGAAATATCTAGTTACCGGAGGAAGCGGATTTATCGGTTCGCATTTGGTAGAGCATTTATTAAAAAACAGACATTCTGTCATTAATATTGACAATTTTGATGATTTTTATGATTATAGGATAAAAATCCGGAATGCTTTGGAATCTGTTGGTAAACCTTTTGAATTTTCATTCCATAATAAAGAACACGATATCCAGAAACTTATTTTCGAAACCTCCACCAAGCATTATCAGCTTTATTATCAAGACATTAGGGACAAGGAAGGACTCGAAAAAATTTTCGCCAAACATAAAATTGATGGTGTAATTCATTTGGCAGCGCTGGCCGGCGTGCGACCTTCCATAGAAAACCCGTTGGAATACGAAGAAGTGAACGTGAAAGGCACCATGAATCTTTGGGAAATTTGTAAGGAATTTAAAATTAATAAATTCATTTCAGCTTCAAGCTCAAGCATTTACGGAAACAACATCAAAATTCCTTTCTCCGAAACCGATAATGTAGACCGGCCGATTTCACCCTATGCTGCGACAAAAAAATGCACTGAAATTCTTGGCCATGTTTATCATCATCTTTATGGTATCGATATGATTCACCTCCGGTTTTTCACGGTTTACGGTCCGCGGCAGAGACCCGATCTTGCCATTCACAAATTCACGAAGCTGATAAGTGAAAACAAAGAAATCCCTTTCTACGGCGACGGTTCCACCTCCCGAGACTATACTTATATTGATGATATTATTGATGGAATCATGAAATCGATTCAGTATCTGGATAAGAATAAAGAGGTGTACGAAATCATCAATCTGGGTGAAAATGAAGTCATTAATCTGGAAGAAATGCTTGCCGGAATTGAAGAACACCTGGAAAAAAAACCACGCAAAAAAATTCTGCCAATGCAGCCCGGGGATGTACATAAAACCAATGCAGATATTACCAAAGCGAAGACATTAATAGGCTATCACCCTACCACAAGATTCCAAAATGGCATAAAAAAGTTTGTGGAATGGTTTTTGAGAAATGGTTCTTGAAAATTTTGAAATAAAAATCAAAGTTTATTGAAACTCAGCGACAAAATCTCTTTTTTATGTCGCCTAATTTTATACTTTTGCAAAAATTTAATTATATGTATTGGACATTAGAACTGGCTTCTTATCTAAGCGACGCACCTTGGCCGATGACTAAGGCTGAACTTATTGATTACGCAATCAGAACAGGCGCACCAATGGAAGTTGTTGAAAATCTTCAGGCTATCGAAGACGAAGGTGAAGTTTATGAATCCATTGAGGAAGTTTGGAGCGATTATCCTACAGACGACGACTTTCTGTGGAACGAAGACGAATATTAAAAAAAGCAGCCGGCTGTCTGCAGCCGGCTTTTTATATTTTAGAAAAATTCTAAAAAATTAAAATCTTAAAATGGCTGAATGCACGCGCAGGCAGCCGAAAGCAAATACTATGGGTTTTATAGACAAAGTTCTTAAAGGCTTTCTGGGCGATAAAAATACGACCGACCTGAAAGAAGTAAAAAAAGTGGTGGCCAAAATAAAAGCTGTTGAACCAAAAATTCAGGAACTTTCTGATGATGGTTTACGCGACAAAACTGCAGAGTTTAAAGAGAAAATAAAAGCTGCTACAGCCGGTATCACTACCCAGATCGAACAGATTAAAGAACAGATTAAAAATTCTTCGAATGTTGATGAAAAAGAAGAACTTTTTTCAAAAGTTGAGCTACTGAAAAAAGATTCTTACCAACTTGAAGAAAAAGTGCTCAACGAAATCCTTCCTGAAGCATTTGCCCTCGTAAAAGAAACTTCCAGAAGACTTGCCCAAAACGGCGAAATCCGTGTAACTGCAACAGAACTCGACAGAGAGCTTGCTGCAACGAAAGATTTCGTTGAAGTTCAGGGCGACATTGCTATCTGGAAAAACCGTTGGGATGCAGCAGGAACTCCGGTTGTTTGGGATATGGTACATTACGATGTACAGTTTATCGGTGGTGTGGTACTACACAGCGGTAAAATTGCCGAAATGGCAACCGGTGAAGGTAAAACCCTTGTGGGAACTTTACCGATTTACCTTAACGCACTTCCGGGAAGAGGTGTACACGTAGTTACTGTGAACGATTATCTTGCGAAACGTGACTCGGCGTGGATGGGTCCACTTTATCAGTTCCATGGATTAACCATCGACTGTATTGACCTTCACCAACCCAATTCCGATGCAAGACGAAAAGCTTACCAATCCAGCATCACTTACGGAACCAACAACGAATTCGGTTTCGATTATTTGAGAGATAACATGGTTACTTCACCTACTGAGCTCGTTCAGGGTGAACTTAACTTTGCGATTGTGGATGAGGTAGACTCGGTTTTGGTTGATGATGCAAGAACTCCGTTGATTATTTCAGGTCCGGTTCCACAAGGCGACCGTCAGGAATTCGATGTATTGAAACCATCGGTCGACAGAATCGTTGAAATTCAGAAAAAAACGGTTTCAGCCATCTTCAATGAAGCCAAAAAACTTATCGCCAGCGGAAATACCAAAGACGGCGGCTTTAAATTACTTCAGGCTTACAGAGGATTACCAAAATCACGACCTTTAATTAAATTTCTTTCCGAAAGCGGAAACAAAGCGCTTCTTCAGAAAACTGAAGGGCAATATATGGCCGATAACAACCGCGATATGCCTAAGGTTGATAAAGACCTTTACTTTGTTATCGACGAAAAGAACAACCAGATCGATCTTACCGATAAAGGTGTAGAATATATGTCAGCCGGCAACGAAGACAAAGATTTCTTCGTACTGAATGATATCGGAACCGAAATCGCAGAACTGGAATCTAAAAACCTGAGCAAGGAAGAAGAATTCGAAGCGAAAGAAAAACTTTTCAGCGATTTTGCAGTGAAATCTGAAAGAGTTCATACCCTAAGTCAGTTACTGAAAGCTTATACTTTATTTGAAAAAGATGATGAGTATGTTGTAATCGACGGAGAGGTAAAAATCGTTGACGAGCAAACCGGCCGTATTATGGAAGGGCGCCGTTATTCCGACGGACTTCACCAGGCCATCGAAGCAAAAGAAAATGTAAAAATCGAGGCTGCCACCCAAACCTTTGCAACCATTACCCTGCAGAATTACTTCAGGATGTATAACAAACTTGCGGGGATGACCGGTACTGCAGAAACAGAAGCAAGCGAGCTTTGGCAGATTTACAAACTCGATGTTGTGGTTATTCCGACAAACCGCCCGATTCTTCGTGATGATAAGCAGGATCTTGTTTTCAAAACCAACCGCGAAAAATACAATGCTGTAATTGAAGAAATTGAAAGATTAACCGCTGCAGGAAGACCGGTTCTTGTAGGTACAACTTCAGTTGAAATATCGCAGTTGCTTTCCAGAGCGCTTCAGTTAAGAAAAATTCAGCACAACGTACTGAACGCAAAACTGCACGCAAAAGAAGCAGAAATTGTTGCAATGGCAGGTGGACCAGGCGTTGTAACCATCGCAACCAACATGGCAGGTCGTGGTACCGACATTAAACTACAGGGTGATGTGAAGGCCAATGGTGGTCTTGCCATTATCGGTACAGAAAGACATGACTCCAGACGTGTTGACCGTCAGTTAAGAGGTAGAGCCGGCCGTCAGGGAGATCCTGGTAGCTCGCAGTTCTACGTTTCTCTTGAAGATAACCTGATGCGTCTTTTCGGATCCGAAAGAATCGCGAAAATGATGGACCGGATGGGTCATAAAGAAGGGGAAGTGATTCAGCACAGCATGATTTCCAAATCCATCGAAAGAGCACAGAAAAAAGTAGAGGAAAACAACTTCGGAATCAGAAAGAGACTTTTGGAGTATGATGACGTAATGAACAAACAGCGTGATGTAATCTACAAAAGAAGAAAGAATGCACTTTTCGGAGACCATTTGAAGTACGACATTTCAAACATGATTTTCGATGTTTCCCAGGTTATTGTAAGCAAAACGAAACTGGAGAATGATTATAAAGAATTCGAGTACGAAATCATTAAGCATTTTACCATGGAAGCACCGGTTTCCGAGAACGAATTCAAGACAAAACAGGTTCCGGAGCTTACCAATATCGTATTCAAGGCGGCTACAGAAGATTACCGCATGAAGCTTGAACTTCTGAAAGAAAAATCGTTCCCGATTATCGAGAATGTTTTCCAGAATCAGGGATCCATGTTCAAAATGATTCAGGTTCCGTTTACCGACGGGATAAAAACCATGACCATTGTTACTGATCTGAAAGAAGCTTACGAAACAAAATGTGATTCACTAATCAATGATTTCGAGAAAAATATTTCACTTGCCATCATCGATGAAAACTGGAAGCTTCACCTGAGAGAAATGGATGACTTAAGACGTTCTTCACAAGGTGCGGTTTACGAACAGAAAGATCCGTTGGTGATTTATAAGCAGGAATCATTCTATCTTTTCAGCGAAATGGTAGAAAGGGTAAACAAAGAAATCGTTTCCTTTTTATACAAAGGCGAAATTCCCGCATAAGCAGCGCAACTGAATAATATCATACAAGCTTCCTCAATATTTGGGGAAGTTTTTTTGTTAACCTAATGTGAATTTGTTGTATTTTTAGTGCATAAATTTAGATTTAATGGCATTAATAGATTTGTCCAAACAGGTTGCATTAGGAATTGATATCGGCGGAACGAATACCAAATACGGATTTGTAAATCACCGTGGAGAAATTCTCGATAAAGGCAGCATCAAAACTGATGAATACGAAAAAGTAGAAGACTTCATCGATGCACTGTACGCCACCATATCGCCACTCATGAAAAAACACTGCAGCCAGCGGAGTATTGATGGAATTGGCGTAGGCGCACCCAATGCAAATTACTATACCGGAACCATCGAACATGCGCCCAATCTCCGTTGGAAAGGCGTAATCCCGTTCGCCGAGCTGATGACTAAAAAATTCGGTTTACCGTGTAAAATGACCAATGATGCCAATGCAGCAGCTTTAGGTGAAATGATGTTCGGTGCGGCCCGCGGGATGAAGGATTTCATCATGATTACTCTTGGCACCGGTGTAGGAAGCGGAATTATTTCCGGCGGAAACTTAATCTATGGTCACGACGGATTCGCAGGAGAACTTGGCCATACCATCGTAAAACCAGGAGGAAGAAAACACTGGAGTACAGGTTCAGAAGGCTCGCTGGAAGCATACGCTTCTGCTACCGGAATTGCCATTACCGCAAAAAAAATGCGTGCAGAATTTCCGGATTCTATGCTGAACTCTTATCCCGAAGAAGAAATAGATTCGAAAGTGGTTTACGAATGTGCACTGAAAGGCGATCCTACCGCTATTGAAGTTTTCAGATATACAGGCCAAAAATTAGGCGAAGCTTTAGCGAATTTCGTGATGTTTTCTTCACCGGAAGCGATTTTACTTTTCGGAGGTGTAATTAAAGCAGGAGATTTCATCCTGAAACCTACAAAACTCCACATGGAGCGTAACCTTTTACCGATCTTCAGGAATAAAGTAAGGCTGGTTTTCAGTGAACTTGATGAAGCTGATGCCGCCATCCTTGGTGCAAGCGCGCTGGTTTGGGAAAAATAATCATATCAACATCTTCGAAAGAGGATGTTTTTTTATACTCTAGTAATATTTAGATTTAATTATTTAATGGCTAAAGAGGAGAAATGAACTACAATTTATTTTTTATTGAAATTTATACGATAGAAAACCGTTATTAAAAAATGAATAAGATTTTAGTATTTTTGATGGGCCTTATTTTGTTTTCCTGCAACGGCCAGGAGACGAAGAAACCTTTAACAAAAAATCAGAAAATGGATAAACAGAATTTAGAATATATCACCTTCGGAGGTGGATGTTTTTGGTGTGTAGAAAGTTGTTTTAATATGCTGAAAGGGGTAGATGCAGCCATTTCGGGATATTCCGGCGGGCATAAAGCCAACCCGACTTATGAAGAAGTTTGCACCGGCGAAACCGGCCATGCGGAAGTTGTACAGATTGCTTATGACCCGAAAATTATTTCCTACGAACAGCTGATGGATGTTTTCTTTTTCCTGCACGACCCTACACAACTTAACAGACAGGGGAATGACATCGGAACCCAATACCGTTCAGTAATTTTCTACAAAGACGAAGCTGAGAAACAAAAAGCAGAGGCCGCTCTGAAATCATCTGAAGCTTCCGGAAGATGGAATGGTAAATATGTAACAGAGTTGGCAAAATTCGAAAAATTCTGGCCTGCTGAACAATATCACCAGGGCTACTACAACAATAATCCAACCCAGCCTTACTGCAGTGCAGTAGTAGGGCCGAAGATTGCCAAATTCAAAAAGCATTACGGCGAGCTGGGAATGTTGGAACCAGAAGAAGCCCAGTAAAAAGATTTAAAGCGGAGATTTTTCTTCGCTTTTATTTTTTCTTGAATAAGAAATAGCCGGCTTCGGACGGATGATCCTGAACGTAGTCCTCAGGATTTTCTTTTTTGATCAAATGGTAAATCATAATATCTCCCGCAGCGGCACCTGAGAAAAAAATTCCGAATAACAGCACATCAATATTTCCAATGAACAAACTGATAATTGATGGTATTATTCCAAGAATTAACAGCGGTGCCAGCAAAGCGATGATATAATGTTTTATCTGCAGTGGTTCTTTGCAGTGGCAATAAGGCGTCAGCATTTTGATTAAAATCCCGAATTTCACAGACTTAAAACCGTTTTGGGCATATTTCGCAAAGAAAAACCCGTGGATCAGTTCGTGAACGATGATTCCGCCAAAAACAGCAATAAGAGGAGCAAACCCCCGAAGTAAAACGCCATCTATATTCAGCAATATGCTCGAAAAATTGCCCTTCCAGATCAGATAAAACGGTGTGGCAAATAATACAGCAAATAATGCGAAGTATTTCAGCCCGACTAAATTTGCTTTCATCAAATCAATTATCTTTTCTTCTTTTTCAAAGTTTTCAAAATTCATTGCGCATTTTTTAATTTTATAAATATAAAAAAGCCTGCTGAAAAATCAGCAGGCTTCCGTGTGTTTAGAAAACACCTATTTTACTAAAGTCATTTCACTGATCAGGTGACCTGCTTTACCGTATTTTTCAATGATCCAAAGAACCATTCTTACATCAACGTTGATGGTTTTCTGAAGTTTAGGATCGAAAATGATATCACCGCTAAGGGCTTCGCTGTTTCCGTCGAACGCAAGACCGATTAAGTGGCCATGTCCGTTAAGAATTGGTGACCCTGAGTTACCTCCCGTAATATCGTTATTAGAAAGGAAGTTTACCGGCATGAAACCTTTTTTATCGGCATACTGGCCAAAGTCTTTTCTCTTCACTAAATCCAGGAAGTCCTGTGGAAGATCAAATTCTTCATCTCCTTTTTTATATTTCGCAACCATTCCGTTAATTTCTGTGTAATAGTTGTTCTTTTCGTTAATTCCACCATAATTACGGTCGCTTCTTACAGGCAGTGTATCAACAGATCCTGTGGTAAGTCTCATGGTAGAGTTCGCATCCGGATAGAATACGGTATCAGGCTGGGATTTTCTTAATCCATCTAAGAAAATCCTGCTGTTTTTAGCAAAAGCTTCATCTACTTTAGCATATTTATCACCTGCTAATTTTTGGTCTGTATAGAATCCGTTTGCCAGTTTCAGAAGCGGATCTGCGTCGATTTTCAACCGGTCCGGATTGTTTACAAAATTCAGGGCAGATTCTTTGGTTGCGAAAATTGAAGAAAACGCAAGTGTTGAAAGGTTTTTCGCATCAGCGCTCAACAGTGTAGCAGAAGCATCGTCCTTATTTACCCGCTGTTGGTAAAGGTTTACCATAGAGTTCAGCATTTCCCCTTCAAGCTTCGTATTGAAACCATCGTACATTCTGTCGATTGCATCGGTAACTTTGGTTTTCATCGCGGCTTTTCCGTTGGCGTCCTGGTCTGCATAGGTTTTCAATAAAGAGCCCAACTGGTAAGCAACCGGGATATATTTTGCGTTTCTCTGAAGTTGTGAAGCATAATTTCTTTCCACATTTCTGTTAGAGAACTGCGCGTAGTTGGCTTTGATATTATCCAAAACTCCTGAATACATTACTTCGTTTGCAGGTAATATCGCCCATTTCATGAATTTGGCTTCCAAATCTTTTTTACCGCTGATTGTTCCGTTTTTAATCACGGCGTCAATGGTACCCTGTCGGTTTTTCCAGTAATTTGCTACAGATGCATATTGGGAAGCATAGTTTAGTTTCGTTGCCTGATCTGCATCCATATACTTTTTCATAACATCCATCGCAAGTTTTGAAGCTTCAACCCAAGCCGGATAATCTTTATTTACCATCTGCTCGATTCCGAAAGAGGTAAGGTATCTGTTTGTTCTTCCAGGGAAACCAACAATCATAGCGAAATCGCCAGGTTTATAACCTTTAAGTGAAATCGGAAGCGCGTGCTTAGGCTTCATAGGAACGTTGTTCGGAGAATATTCTGCCGGATTCCCGTTTGCGTCAGCATATACTCTGAATACAGAGAAATCTGCTGTATGTCTTGGCCACTCCCAGTTATCGGTATCACCACCGAATTTACCTAGAGCGTTTGGAGGTGTACCTACCAATCTTACATCTTTAAAATCCTGATACACAAAATAATAAAACTCGTTTCCGTTAAAGAAATCTCTAACAACAACGCTGTATTTTCCGTTTTCTGAATTTTCATTCTGGATGGCTTTATATTCTGCATCGATAATTTCTTTTCTTTGTTCTGCAGACATATTGTTGTTAAGCTTATCGTTAATACGCTTTGTAACATCATCCATTCTTACCAAAAATCTTACGGAAAGGCCTTTTGCAGGAAGTTCTTCGCTTTTTTTCATCGCCCAGAACCCGTTGGTTAAATGGTCTTTTTCAGGAGTTGAAAGCGCAGCGATTTGTCCGTATCCGCAGTGGTGATTTGTAAAGAGTAAACCTTCTTTAGAAACCATCTCGGCAGTACAACCACCCCCGAACTGTACAATTGCATCCTTAAGACTGGAATTGTTAACAGAATAAATTTCTTCAGGAGTAAGTTTCAGACCCTGTTTTTTAAGGTCAACACCGTTAAGTCTCTTGATCATTGTCATCAGCCACATTCCTTCATCGGCTTTTAACTGTACAAAGCTCAGCATGAATGTGAGCAGTAAAAAAATTCTTTTCATTTATAAAATTATTTAATAGGCTAATTTATGAAAATCATTTTACATAGCAGTTTTATGCAAAAAAAAATGGATGAGTACCCTCATCCATTCCTTATTGTATGGCTCTAATCTATTTTTTAATAAGTTTAGTGTTCTCTACAGCACCTTCTCCGTAATACACCTGGAGAATATAGGTTCCTTTAGCTAAAGAAGAAACATTGATCTGGTTCCCTGTCTTGAACGACTGAACTTTTTTACCACTCATATCCATTACAGTAATATTTTCAATTTTTCTGTTAGCAGAAATATTTACAATATCGGTTGCTGGGTTAGGATAAACTTTTAAATTCGACTTTACCGCGTTATCAGAAACTCCAAGCGCTAAATTGCCATTGAATTTAAATATTCCTTCAGTTCCGGAAGGTCCATCAGAGAAATATCCTGCCCAACCTGTCGTAGGGTTAAGGAAGGAAACTTCACCTCTCTGGCCACCCTGAATACCAGGAATATTATCAATGATCGTCCAGTTTAAACCTCCATCAGTAGAATATGCAGATCCTGTACCCTGTGCTGCATTAGAGTTGATGCCTGTTGTTACATAGGTATTAGCTGTACCAGGCACATATGCAACATCTCCAAAGAACCATGTTCCGTTAGGTGTTACAGGATCCCAGTTTGCGCCACCGTCAGTTGTGGAATACATTTCTGCTGAATTTCCCTGTACCGAAAGAAGAAGACCATTGTTAGCATCTTTGAAGGCAAATGAACCGGAAGATCCACTAACGATTACACCACCAAAGTCGAGCACTGGGCTGTAATTTCCTGTCCACGTATTTCCTCTGTCGGGAGAATGTAAGATACGTCCGATACTGGTACCAACCCAAATATTATCACCTACAACATCCTTAAGACCTACATAGGTAAATTCATCATCATTCTCAGCCATTAACGCACCAGGAACTGGCGTCCATGAAGCTCCCCCATTAGAAGTCTTATACATTTCAAATTTTCCGCTTACAGGGTCACCACTTGTCCATCCGTTGTTAGCATCCCAGAAATATACATGGTTTGCAAAAGATGCACTAGCAGCAGGATTATAAGCATTTGGCTGTTTAGTCCAGGTCACACCAGCGTCCGTTGTTTTCCAAACTCCATTTGCTGAAACAGCACCGGATGAAGGCGCTGTAGCAATATAGGCTGTTGTACCGTTAATTGCTGAAATGTCTGAAATTAAAGCGTTTGATGGAAGACCTGAAATAGCTCTAGCGGTCCAGTTTAATCCACCGTCTATCGTACGGGAAACAATGTGAGGATAAGTTCCTCCTCCCTCTGTTAAAGGTCTCCCATCATAAGCAAAAGTCCATACTGTATTCGCATCTACAATATCGATCTCATCAACACCGAAATTTGCAGGAAATTTCGTTCCTTGAGGAACCCAAGACTGAGCATTGGACATCATTGCGACTAGCGCAAAGCCAGTGAGTAAAAGTTTTTTCATAATCTTTAAAGTTTAATGATTTTTTGTAAAAGTATATAAATTCAGAATAAAAAACAAACTATATTATTTTTTTTTTAACTTAAATACCATTTCAGTATTAATTACAAAAATCAGATTTAAAAATTATAAATTAATCTGTTATGCGATTATCCAGCACTTAAAGGTTTATTTTAATCATTTCGGTATGGGGAATATTGTCTTCCAGATATTTTTTGCCGGTATCCTGAAATCCAAATTCCGAATAAAACTTTAAAAGATAATCCTGTGCAGAAATTCTTACATCTACAGCGCGAAATCTGGCTTGGATGGTAAGGAGCGCAAATTTCATCAGCGTTTTTCCTAAGCTGAGATTTCTATAATTTGCATTCGTTAATACCCTTCCGATTGAGGCTTCCTCATATTTAATACCTGCATTGAAAAGCCTGCAGTAAGCCAGAATCTCACCGTTTTTTTCAGCCCAGAGATGTACTGCCTTATCATCATATCCATCAGCATCCACATAATAACATGTCTGTTCAACAACAAATACTTCCTGCCTGATTTTTAAAATTTCATATAATTCAGGCACGGAGAGCTCCGCGAAGGATTTAATCTTCCAATGAATGGTTTGCATTACTGAAAGTTTACTTTATTGTTTTCCAGAAATGCGTTAGTTTCGGCGATGAATTTCAAAATTGCGTCGCCTCCTTCTTTTTTCTCTGCCGATGTTATGTAAATTTCAGGCAGGTCTTCCCATGTTTTCAGAAGTTCCCTTTTGTAATCTTCTACATTAGCCAGTACGGCGTTTGGTTTGAGTTTATCCGCTTTTGTAAATACAATGGAGAAAGGAACTCCGTTCTCGCCACACCATTCTATAAATTCAAGGTCGATTTTCTGTGGTGTATGTCTTACATCTACCAACACAAAAAGGTTGACAAGATTTTTTCGGTTCAATATATAATTGGTAATCAGTTTTTCGAAATCTTTTCTCATACTTTTCGAAACACGGGCGTACCCATAACCTGGCAAATCGGTAAGATACCACGCTTCGTTGATTATAAAATGATTGATTAACTGGGTTTTTCCAGGAGTCTGCGATGTTTTGGCAAGATCTTTATGATTCAGCATTGCATTGATTAGAGAGGATTTCCCAACATTAGACCGTCCGATAAAAGCATATTCCGGCAGCACAGCTTCCGGGCAATCCTGCCATCTTCCGCTGCTTTTTATAAACTCTGCTGTTTTGATAATCATTTTATTATTTTTTTCAAATTTAATTAAATAAAAAATGGAAGTTAAAAACCTCCATTTTATTTTTCTATTTTCTTCAGCCAGCTGTAAAGGATTTCGTTAAACTCATCCGGCTTTTCCATCATGGCGGCGTGACCACATTTTTCGATCCAGTACAAATCAGAATTTGGTAAGAATTTATCCATATCCACTGCTACATCAGGTGGTGTCACGTTATCATCTTTGCCCCAGATTAAACAAACAGGTGTTTTAATTTTCGGTAAATCGTGCAGCATGTTGTGCTTTATTGCGCTTCTGGCAAGCATTACTGTTTTTATCCCCTTCATTCTGTCATTCACTACAGCAAAAACCTCATCTACCAATTCGTCTGTCGCTACTGCCGGGTCATAGAAGACTTCTTCTGTTTTCTTCCTTATATATTCTTTATCAGATTTGCGTGGAAAACTGTCACCGAAAGTTCTTTCATACAGACCAGAACTGCCTGTTAAGACTAAGTTGGCAACAAGCTCTGGGCGCGCAAGCGTAAGGATCAGTCCAATATGTCCACCCATGGAATTTCCTACGATCGTTACAGGCTCATCGGTTTTTTCTTCGATGAATTTGGCGACATATTTTGCAATTGTAGTAAGATTGGTGTGCAAAACCGGTAAGTCATAAATAGGAAGCACCGGTACAAAAACCTTGTACCCGCGTTCGGAAAAATATTTTACCGTTTTATCAAAATTACTCAAACCTCCCATTAATCCATGCAGAAGAATCAGCGGGTGACCTTCTCCAGCCTCAATGAAAGAGTATTTTTTTTCTTTTTTCGTAATAAATCTCATAGAAATGCTTACTAAGCACTGCAAAAATACAAATTAAAGACCAACTATTATTTACATGAATGAATTTATAATAAAAATAAATTTCAAAGAAAAAGATGAGAGTTTTTCAATTTATTTTTCATAAATCCAATAAGATGTTAACTTCTTTTTAATCAGCCGTTTAGTATTACCAATCAAAACTTATTAACATTAAGTCAAAAAGTGGGAAAAAGTGGGAGCTTTTAGAAATTTTTATATAAATTTGTCCCAAATGAAGAATTTCATCGGCACATATGAATGTAAAATCGACGACAAGGGTCGCCTAAAACTCCCCTCATCACTGGTAAAACAGATGGAGAATTTTGGCGGTGATTCTTTTGTAGTAAAGCGTTCCGTATTCCAATCCTGCCTCGAGGTTTATCCAATGTCGGGTTGGGAAAAACTGATGGAAAAAATTAATAAGCTGAACCGTTTCCAGAAAAGAAATGCAGATTTCATCCGCCAGTTTACCGCGGGCCTGAAAACTGTAGAACCCGATAACGCAGGCAGATTACAGATTTCTAAAGATTTAACCCTTTTTGCAAATCTAAAAAAAGAAATTGTGATTACCAGTGCCGGCTCGCTTTTCGAGATTTGGGACAAAGAAGCTTATGAAGCGGTAATTGCCACTTCGGAAGAAGATTTTGCGAAACTTGCCGAAGAGGTAATGGGAGACATCAGTTTTGATGATCAGGAAGAATAATTATTCCAAAACGGAGTGCGCAGCGGCCACTTCACCTTAATATAATATAGAATGTATCACAATCCGGTTTTGTTGAAGAAAAGTGTTGATGATTTGGTAACGAATCCTGACGGAATTTACGTTGATGTTACTTTCGGTGGTGGTGGGCATTCCCGGGAAATCCTGAAAAGACTTTCACCGAAAGGCAAGCTTTTCAGTTTTGACCAGGATCTGGACGCACTCAAAAACACTATTGAGGACGAAAGATTTACCCTCATCAATCAGAATTTCAGGTTTTTAGAAAATTCCCTACTGGTTTATGGTATTAATAAGGTAGACGGAATTCTGGCAGATTTAGGCGTATCGTCCCATCAGTTTGATGAAGCAGAACGCGGTTTCTCTACAAGAAGCAATGCACCGCTGGATATGCGGATGAATGTGATGCAGGTTCTGGACGCCAAAAAAATCATTAACCAATACGAAGAAGAACAGCTCGCCAATATTTTTTACTATTACGGAGACTTACGGGAATCCAGAAAACTGGCGCGCGAAATTGTGCACCACAGAAAAATAAAACCTGTTGAAACCACAGAGGATCTGAAAAAACTCTTCAGCTACATCCCGGCATTCAAACAGAATAAGTTTTTCGCACAGGTTTTTCAGGCCATCAGAATTGAAGTAAATCAGGAGTTGGAGGTTCTCAAAGAAATGCTCCTTCAGGCATATAAAATATTGAATCCCGAAGGCAGACTGGTCGTAATCTCATATCATTCTCTGGAAGACAGACTGGTAAAGCGTTTCCTGAAGAACGGCATGTTCGAGGGTGAACCCGAGCGCGATATCTACGGAAATTATGCGAAAGCATTTAACCTGCTTCAGAGCAGGGCAATTATGCCGGATCACGCAGAAATAGAAGAAAACTCACGGGCAAGAAGCGCAAAAATGCGTGTGGGAATAAAAGTGTAAGATGAATTAATAAATTCATCGTAAAAATGGCAAAAAAACAAACATATCGCCCCCAGAAAAAATTAACCTTTATTGACATCATAAAGGGGAATTTTCTGAACCGTGATGAAGTGAAAATTCATTACCGGTACTTTCTGCTGATTTTTCTGCTTTTGATGATTATGATTTACAGTAACCATTTGGTGAGTAAAAAAATTGAACTGGTAAATGAATTAAAAGAACAGACCGAAGAATATAAATCGAGAAACGCATACGCCCAAAGCAGACTGATTAAAGTAAAACTGGAATCGGAACTGGGCAAGGAGATGGTGGAAGATTCCCTTTTATCACTGGAAAACCACCCACACAAATTATTGATAAAATTAGACAGTACAGATGGCAGTACTCAATGAATTCGAAAATAAGCGCTCAAAAACTTTGAGATGGGGCTACCTTTTTGCCGGGGCAGCCTTCATACTTTTTGTGGTGTTTTTAGCCAGGATTCTTATTCTTCAAAACACGAATGTTCAGGAAATTAAAGACGATTACATCAGTAAAAATTATCGTGAAGCTACTTTAAAAGCTGCGCGCGGAAATCTTTATGCTGCCGACGGTTCCATTCTCGCCACTACGGTAATGCGTTATGATGTTTTTCTCGATTTCAAAACAATAAAAGATACAGTTTACTCCAACAACATTGGCGCACTTACCGATTCTCTTTCCAAAATGTTCGGAAAGCCAAGAAGTTATTTCAGAGACAGGCTCGATCAGCAGAAAAAAGCAAATAACCAATACTATTCTTTGGTAAAAGGTCTCGATTTCGATGAGTACGACCGAATCCGTAAGTTTCCGATTTTTAAGAAAGGAAAAAACCGCGGTGGATTTATCGTTGACCGGAATTTTAAACGAGAACTCGCCACAACGCAGATCGGCGCCGGGACTATTGGAATGGATAACGGCGTTACAAAATCTGGTTTGGAAGGCGCCTTCTCCAAATACATGACAGGAGTCGACGGAACCCGCCTGGAGCAGCGTGTAAACTCCAGCCAGTGGAAACCCATTGATTACTGGAAAGTTAAGGAACCTGTAGACGGCCAGGATGTTTACACCACGATCGATTTACGGATTCAGGATATTGCGCATTCAGCACTCGAAAAGCAACTCATCAATTTCGATGCAGACCACGGTTCTGTATTGGTAATGGAAGTCGCTACAGGCAAAGTGAAAGCAATGGTCAACCTAAAGCGTACCGAACCAGGAATGTATGTGGATTCCTATAATTACGCACTTAAAGACGCCACAGAACCTGGCTCAACCTTCAAAACGGTGTCTCTGTTAGCCGCAATGGATGATGGTTTTATTGATGAAAACACCACAGTAAATGTTGGAAATGGCGTGTGGACGTATGCCAAGCAGAGAATTTCCGACGGTCATGGCGGTGGAGTTTATGAAATCGCCGATGTTCTGGCAAAATCCAGCAACGTAGGGTCAGCGAAACTCATTACCCAATATTACGCCGATAAACCACAGGTTTTTCTGGATCACTTAAAGAGATGGAAAATGTTCGAAAAAATGGACATTGAGCTTCCCGGAATCACCAAACCTTTCATTGTAACCCCAGAAAACAAAAGATGGAACGCTGCGACACTGGCTTCACTTTCTTATGGATACTCCTCAAGATTCAATCTGCTGCAGCTAACCACATTCTATAACGGAATCGCCAACAAAGGTAAAATGCTGAAACCGCTTTTCATTGATAAAATCATGAAAGACGGGCAGATTCTGTATTCCGCTCAACCAGAAGTTATGGTTAAAAAAATGGCTTCTGAAAAAGCAATTACAATGATGACCAACGCGCTGACAAAAGCCGTTGAAAAAGGTACGGCAAGAAGTATTTTCACCCCGAACCTGAAAATGGCCGGAAAAACGGGAACCGCAAGATTCGAGTACTGGAAACCCGGTCCCGCAAAATATCAGGCGAGTTTTGCCGGATTCTACCCTTCCGACAATCCCAAATATACTTGCATTGTGATGGTTAATCAGCCAGATAAATCTAAAAGTTATTACGGATCAACTGTAGCCGCGCCGGTTTTTAAAGAAATTGCAGGAAAAACCTTCCTGAAAACGCCGCAAAATATTGAAAGAGAAATGCTGGTTGACAAAAAAGTTGATCTCAGCAAAATGGTGGAACCAACCGAAAAAATCGCTGTCAGAGGTAAACAAATGCCGAAAGTGGTGGGGCTCATCGGGAAAAACGTAATTCCCCAACTTGAAAACCAAGGCTATAGAGTTGATTACAAAGGCGTTGGACGCATTAAAGAACAATTTCCGGTGGAAGGCACCACGATTAAGAAAAACCAAAGAATTTACCTGAGTTTACAGAATTAAAAAAAGCTGGAACAGGCTGCAAGGCTTGTCCCTGAGATATAAAATGAATTTAGAAGCATTATTGAACAGAATCCCAGTACTTGAAATTTCCGGAAGTAAAAACCCGGAGATTTCGGAAATCGTTTTCGACAGCCGTAAAGCTGTGGAAAATTCGCTGTATGTCGCTGTGAGAGGAACGGTTTCCGATGGACATTCTTTTATTGATGCGTCCATCGCAAAAGGTGCCATAGCGATTGTTTGCGAAGTTCTGCCTGAGAATCTTAATCCAGAAATCACTTACATTCAGGTGAAAGATGCTTCGAAAACTTTGGGTCAGCTGGCTTCAAATTTTTACGGAAATCCTTCAGAAAAACTCAGTTTAATTGGAATTACAGGCACGAACGGGAAAACTTCGGTTACTACCCTTTTGTTCGATATTTTCAAGAATTTAGGATTTAAATCTGCTTTAATTTCGACGGTTGAATACCGAATTGCAGACGAAATCATTCCGTCAACGCACACCACGCCCGATGTTGTACGATTAAACCAAATGCTGGCAAAAGCGGTTGAAGTGGGCTGTGAATATGCCTTTATGGAAGTTTCTTCGCACGGAATTCACCAGAACAGAACTGAAGGTCTGAATTTTAAAATTGCTGGATTTACCAATATTTCTCACGATCATTTAGACTATCATAAAACCTTCAGCGAATACCTCAAAACCAAAAAAAGGTTTTTTGATGAACTGAATCCGGAAGCCATTGCCATCACCAACATTGATGACAAAAACGGAACTGTGATGCTTCAGAATACAAAAGCAACGCAAAAAACTTACGCGCTGAAAACCATGGCAAATTACCACGGCAGAATTCTGGAAACAGATTTCAATGGGATGCTGCTGAATTTTGGCGGCAGAGAATTCTGGACCACCTTAACCGGGAAATTCAATGTTTACAACCTGCTGCTGGCTTATGCAGTTGCCATCGAAAGCGGTTTTCATGAAGAAGATGTACTGAAAGCCATCTCAACGCTGAAAAAAGTAAAGGGACGTTTCGAAACCCTGAAATCCGACAGCGGAATTTTCTTTGTTATCGACTATGCGCACACGCCCGACGCACTCGAAAATATTTTAGATTCCATCAACGATATCCGCACAAAAAACGAAAGACTGATTACGATTTTCGGCTGTGGCGGTGACCGTGATCATGCAAAACGTCCCGAAATGGGCAAAATTGCAACAAGAAAATCAACGCTGGCCATCATCACAAGCGATAATCCAAGAACTGAAGATCCGGCGGCAATTATCAAAGAAATTGAAGCAGGTGTGGAACCGCAGAATTTCAGCAAATACACCTCGATTCCCGACCGTAAAGAAGCCATAAAAATGGCGATTAAATTTGCGGAACCGAGAGACATCATCCTTCTTGCCGGAAAAGGGCACGAAGATTATCAGGAAATCAATGGCGTAAAACACCATTTTGATGATAAAGAAACCATTGTGGAACTCGCAAAATTAATGTCGAAATAATTTGCGAGAATTTAAATTTTAACCGAAAACCAAAGAAAATGTTATACTATCTCTACGAATATTTTACCAGCATCGGGGTTCACGTTCCCGGACTCGGTATGTTCAGATTTATTTCTTTCCGTGCAGGAATGGCGGTTTTGCTGTCCCTGATTATCGCTTTGGTTTACGGAAAAAAAATCATCAATTACCTCCGCAAACAGCAGATGGGGGAACTGGTTCGTGATCTGGGTTTAGAAGGACAAAAGCAAAAAGAAGGCACGCCAACAATGGGAGGACTCATCATCATTCTGGCTACCCTGATTCCGGTTTTGCTATTCACCAAAATCATGAACATTTACATTCTATTACTTATCGTTTCGGTGGTGTGGATGGGCGTTATAGGTTTCATTGATGATTATCTGAAGAAAATAAAGAAAAATAAAGATGGCTTAAGCGGAAAATTCAAAGTTATCGGGCAGGTTGGTTTGGGATTGATCGTGGGAGTGCTCATGTATTTTCATCCCGATGTTACGGTAAAAAGAAAATATGCTGACGCCAAAGAAATCAACCGTAATAACATCGAAAAAAACTTCATGCCCACGGAAAAAGCTACCGTTTCCACAGTACCTTTCGTTAAAAATAATGAATTCGACTACAGCGGAATACTCTTCTGGATGAGTCCTGAAGATGCCCACGAATGGGCCTGGATCGTATTTATTCCAATGGTAATTTTCATAGTAACTGCGGTTTCCAACGGCGCCAATATTACAGACGGGATCGATGGACTTGCTGCGGGAACAAGTGTCGTCATTCTGCTTACACTGGCCTTTTTTGCCTACATTTCCGGGAATATTATTTTTGCAGACTACCTCAACATTATGTTCCTCCCGAATATGGGTGAAGCTACTATTTTTGCTCTGGCCCTCGTGGGTGCGGTGATTGGTTTTTTCTGGTACAATACCTATCCGGCCCAGGTATTTATGGGCGACACGGGCAGTTTAATGCTGGGCGGTGTCATTGCTGTTTTAGCCATTATCCTGAGAAAAGAACTTATGATCCCTGTGCTATGCGGTATTTTCGTTGTCGAAAATATTTCTGTGATGCTTCAGGTGGCAGTTTTCAAATACAGAAAAAGAAAATATGGGCTCGAGTATGCCCAGAATAACAGACTTTTCAAAATGTCGCCCCTCCACCATCATTACCAAAAAGAAGGTTATCACGAGAGCAAAATCGTGAACCGAATGATCATTATCGGGGTTCTATTTGCGATTATCTGTTTAATTACTTTAAAAGTGAGATAGCGACAGGTTGACTTGTCAATAAAAAACAAAAAAATGAAAATAGTTGTTTTAGGAGGCGGAGAAAGCGGCTTTGGTGCAGCATACTTAGCGAAGAAAAAAGGCTTGGAGGTTTTTCTTTCAGACAAAGGTCTGGTTAAGGAAGACTACAAAAAGCTTTTGCTCGATGCCGGCATAGAATATGAAGAAGGAAAGCACGATGAAGATAGAATTCTTGCAGCCGACTGGATCATAAAATCACCGGGAATTCCTAAAAAAGCTGAGATCATTTCGAAAATCAACAAAAAAGGAATCCGGCTTTCCTCTGAAATTGAATTTGCTTCTGAATTCACCGATGCCAAAATCATCGCGATTACCGGAAGCAACGGCAAAACAACGACAACGTCACTGATTTACCATATTCTGAAAAATGACGATTTGAAGGTAGGTTTAGGCGGAAATATCGGTAAAAGTTTTGCAAAACAGGTTGCTGATGAAAATTTTGATTATTACGTTCTGGAAGTAAGTTCTTTTCAGCTCGACGATATCCAGAATTTCAGGCCTTATATTTCCCTGTTGTTGAATTTGAGTCAGGATCACCTGGATCAGTACAATTACAATTACGAAGAATACGCTTTGGCAAAATTCAGAATTGCTGAGAATCAGGAAAACGATAATTTCTTCATCTATAACAAAGATGATGAAATGAGCATGAATCTTCTTGAAAAACTCGAGATAAAAGCTAAAATGATTCCTTTTTCCCTGAAAGAAAAACTCAAAGAAGGCGGTTATCTCACCGAAGATAAAATGGTGGTAAAACTTCACGACGAATTTTCAATGAAAATCGATGAATTGGCATTGGTAGGAAACCATAATGTTGCCAACAGCCTGGCAGCTTCAATCGCTGGTAAGATACTTAAAATAAGCAATGAGAGCATCCGGAATTCCTTAACCACGTTCCAGGCAGTAGAACACCGGTTGGAGCAGGTAGCCGAAATTAACGGCGTAAGGTTTATCAACGACAGCAAAGCTACCAATGTAAATGCGACCTATTATGCTTTGGAAAGTATGAAACAGCCTACCGTATGGATTGTTGGAGGTACAGATAAAGGAAACGACTACACCGAAATCGAAGATCTGGTAAAACGCAAGGTAAAAGCAATTGTCTGTTTAGGGCTCGACAACCAAAAAATCATCGATTTTTTCAAAGAAAAGAAAGAATTAATCTACAGCACATCCAGCATGGAAGACGCTGTGAAAACAGCAAAATCTCTTTCAAAAAGCGGCGATACCGTATTGCTTTCACCATGTTGTGCAAGTTTCGATTTATTCGAAAATTATGAAGACCGCGGAAATAAATTTAAAAAAGAAGTTTTAAAATAATACCCCAAACGGGACGCAAAAATGCAGGAAACAGAAAACAAATTCGAATTATTGAAAGGCGACAAAGTCCTTTGGAGCGTAATCTTACTGGTTTCGTTCTTTTCGGTGTTCCCTGTCTATTCCGCAAGTTCGAATCTGGAATATATTGTAAACAGCGGCACCACGACTTCGCATTTAATTAAGCACACATTTTTTGTAGTGCTGGGTCTGGCGATTATGCGTGGCGTTGGAGTAGTAAAATACGAACACATCGGTAAACTGAGCAGTATTTTATTGGCCATCATGATTCTCCTGCTTGGATTAACAATGTTTGCAGGCCAAACTATTGACGGTGCTTCAGCCTCACGTTGGCTGAAAATCCCTGGTACGCCGATTTCCTTCCAGCCGTCGTCGTTCGCTTATCTGTTGCTTATCATTTACCTGTGCAGATATTTAACCAAAAAAATTAAAAGAGAGCGCCACACCTGGGAAAATATTCTATTTATTTTCGGGCCGGTTCTTCTCGTATTTGGCTTGGTAGCAAAGGATAACGGATCTACAGCTTTAATGATCCTCATCGTTTCACTGGCGGTAATGCTTATAGGGCAGCTCAGTAAAAAATACATTTTCGGATTTGTAGGAATCGCTTCACTGGCCATTGGGATTTTCATGTTTGTCGCACTGAAAACTGATTTGATTGAGAACAACAGGGTACATACCTGGATGAGCCGTGTAGAAGTTTTCATGAATTCCAAAAAGGAAAATCAGCTGGAAAACGAAATCGACAAAGCCAAAAATTATCAGGTAATGCAGGCGAAAGCCGCCATCGTTCACGGTGGAATTGCCGGAATGGGACCTGGAAAAAGTGCACTGAAGCAAATGCTGCCACAATCTGCCTCCGACTTTATTTTTGCAATTATTGTTGAGGAATATGGATTTATCGGCGCTTTGGTGCTTATTTCACTCTATCTCATCATGATCATCAGAATCGTGATGATTGCCAGTAAAATGCCGGCGTTTTTCGGCAGTTTACTTGTGCTGAGCCTAGGCATTATGATTTTTGTGCAGTTATCGGTAAACATTGCAGTCGCAGTAAACCTGATTCCGGTGACCGGGCAGCCTTTGCCGTTGATCAGTTATGGTGGAACATCGATGCTGGTGACCTACCTTCAGTTAGGGATTATTTTAAATGTAAGCTCCAGAATACAGGTATATGATGAAGAAGGAATGGGCAAAAAACAGGATATCGAAGAGATCAATGATATCGCATAAAATTACGGTTTTAAAAAAGATGAACAGAAAGTTAAAAGTTTTAATGAGCGGCGGCGGAACAGGTGGACACATCTTCCCGGCTATCGCTATTGCCGATGAAATCAGAAAAAGATTTCCGGATGCTGAATTTCTGTTTATCGGGGCCAACGGAAAAATGGAAATGGAAAAAGTTCCACAGGCGGGCTATAAAATCACAGGTTTAAATATCTCAGGATTCGACAGAGGCAATCTTATTAAAAATATCGGCTTGCCGCTCAAAGTTGTTTCCAGTCTGGCAAAAGCAAGGAAAACAGTTAAAGAATTCAAACCAGATTTTGCAGTAGGAACCGGCGGTTTTGCAAGCGGCCCTGCATTATTTATGGCCTCGGCACTGGGCGTTCCCATTTTTGTGCAGGAACAGAATTCACTTCCAGGAAAGACCAATACTTATCTGGCAAAGCGTGCGAAGGCAGTATTTACCGCATATCCGGATATGGAAAAATTTTTCTCCGGAACAAAAACATATTTTCTGGGAAATCCGATCCGTAAAAACATCATTACCAACTTAATTGAAAGTGATGTCGCCAAAGAAAAAGCAGGTTTAGACAAAAATAAACTCACCATCCTTTCCGTAGGCGGCTCCTTAGGCTCCCGAACGCTGAATAACGCGTGGAAAGAACATTTAGATGAAATCATAGAAAAAGATTATCAGTTGATCTGGCAAACCGGAAAAACCGATTACCAAAATATTTTAGCAGAAACAGAAACCAAACAGAACAGAAACATTCAGATTGCTGAGTTTATAAAAAACATGGAGCTGGCCTATTCTGCAGCAGATATTATCGTGTCAAGAGCCGGCGCCATTGCAATCTCTGAACTGGCAGTTGCAAAAAAACCGGTGCTTCTGGTTCCGTTTCCTTTTGCGGCAGAAGATCATCAGACCAAAAATGCGATGACTCTGGTAGAAAAAAATGCAGCAAGAATGGTGAAAGACACAGAAATGAAGGAGAAATTCTGGCCTACACTCATGGAAATCTGCGAAAGCGAAAACCTGAGGAAAGAAATGTCTGCAAACCTGGATTTCTTCGCGAAACCCAACGCAGCGCAGGAAATTGTAACTCAAATCTTATCCACTTTAAACATCAAATCCTAAGCGAGATGAAAGCTTTATCAACATATCAGAACTTCTACTTTGTAGGCATCGGCGGCATCGGAATGAGCGCTTTGGCGCGTTATTTCAATGCATCCGGAAAAAAAGTGATGGGTTACGATAAAACCGCGACAAAAATTACGTCTGCTTTAATCTCAGAAGGAATTGATATTATTTTTGAAGATGTTGTTTCTGAGGAAACTAAGCATTTAAATCCGGAAAATACGCTTGTAATTTTCACACCTGCCATTAAAAAGCTCGAAATTTTAAACCATTTCAACGGTCATGGATTCACGGTGCTGAAGAGAGCAAAAGTTCTGGGTTTAATTACTGAAAATACCGCGTGTATCGCCGTTGCAGGAACGCACGGGAAAACCACAACCTCTTCCTTAGTAGCGCATCTCTGTAAAGAAGCCAATCTTTCGTTTTCAGCTTTTTTAGGTGGAATTGCAGAGAATTTCAAATCGAATTTCCTTTACAACGGAAACGACATTTCGGTTGTTGAGGCTGATGAATACGACAGAAGTTTCCTGAACCTTTCCCCGGATTGGGCGGTGATAACTTCTACCGATGCCGATCATCTGGATATTTACGGTGATAAAGCGACGATTGAACAAGGATTTAAAGATTTTGCAAATCTGGTTCCGGCAGATAATCAGCTTTTTGTCCGAAAAGGAATCAATATCGGCAGAAATGCCAAAAGCTATGCGGTGAATGAGGAAGCTGATTATTATTCAGACAATATCCGCGAAATCGGCGATAAAATATATTTCGATTTTCACACGCCAACCGAAGAGATTGATGATTTCGAATGGGAAATTCCGGGAATTCACAATGTAGAGAACGCGACGGTTGCTATTGCGATCCTTCATAATTTAGGCGTTGATTTCGAAACTTTAAAACAGGGAATTGCCAATTTTAAAGGAATTAAAAGACGGTATACCAAACACCGTTTCGAAAACGGAAAAATTTATATCGACGATTACGCGCATCATCCCACAGAACTCAACGCGGTAATTGGTTCCATCAAAACCTTTTACCCGGAGAAAAAACTTTTGGTGGTTTTCCAGCCGCATCTCTTCAGCAGAACCCGAGATTTTGCGGATGGTTTTGCAGAAAGTTTAGATAAAGCTGATGAACTTATTCTGCTGGATATATATCCGGCGAGGGAATTACAGGAAAATTTTGAAGGAGTGACCTCATCCTGGCTGTCGGAAAAAATAAATTTGGAAACTCGCGAAGTTTCGACTTTAGAAGATGCTTTCAGCAGGATTAAAGAAAAAGATTTCGATATTTTATTAACAGTGGGAGCCGGAAATATCGACACTTTATACGACGGAATTGTAGAATGGCTTTCGGGCAAATGAAAAAAACAGTTTACAATTAAACAATGAAAAACAAATTCAGAATATTAAAAATATTAATAACAGTAATCATTTTCGGATTTCTGCTGAGTTTTTCGTTGAAAAGATTCAATAATAAATCCATGGAAAAAGTTTCGGTTAATCTGATCCAAACCAAACATCCGGTTTATTTTATTGATGAAAAAGACATCAGGGAAATCGTAAAGAAATCGAATCCTGAAAAACGAATAGGCGACATCAACATCCCGGAATTAGAGAAAAAACTCAACCAGTTACCGGCGGTTGACAGTGCCAATGTATATTTGAATTTGAACGGCAACCTGCATCTGGATATTAAGCAGAGAGTCCCGGCGTTCCGGCTGAACAAAAACGGAAACGACTTTTATGTGGACGGAAAGGGAACAGAAATCCCAATCTCCAAAAATTATTCGTTCCCCTGCATGTTGGTTACCGGCGACGTTGAAAAATCTGAATATATAAAGCTGGCTGAACTGGTCGACAAAATCGACCGCGACGAATTCAGTAAAAAATATTTCATCGGTATTTCCAAAGAAAAAGAAAATTATAATTTACTTACCAGCCAGGGAAATTATAAGGTAGAAATAGGTGATCTGGAAAATATAAATCTGAAGGTTAAAGGTTTTAAAACCTTCGTGGAGAAACACCTTGTTTACCAGGAACCGGAGAAATACACAAAGATTTCGGTAAAGTACGATAACCAAATCGTTACCACGCTGAATCCGTATTTCAAAGAAAACGACAGTATGATGAATGTGGGCAGCAAAGAATTGGCGAAAGCGCCTTCAGCAGCAAATTCAATTAAAAAGGAATCTCTGCAGCCTGCCGCCAAAAAACCGGAAACAAAACCAAAGGAGAAACCTAAAGTCAGCGTTTCAAAACCCAAAACAGAAGTAAAAACAACGGCAAAGAAAGAGACTTCCAAGCCTAAAACTGCCACTTCGAAACCGGCTGCAAAGCCCAAAGCAAAAGTTAAAATAGAGTAAAAAATCAAATCGACATATCAATGAAAAATCACGAGTATTCAGTAGGCCTCGACATCGGAACCACAAAGATTGTGGCGATTGTCGGTAGAAGAAATGCCCACGGTAAAATTGAGATTCTCGGCGTTGGAAAGGCAAAAAGCCTGGGTGTTCATAAAGGAATTGTGAACAATATTTCCCAGACCATACAGTCCATAAAAGCTGCCGTAGCCGAGGCGCAAGCCAGTTCAGGCGTAGCCATTCACAAAGTTACAGTTGGTATTGCCGGCAAACACATCCGGTCATTACAGCATTCAGATTATATCATGAGGGATCATCCCGATCAGTATATCACGGAAGACGATATCGAAAAACTGAAAGAACAGGTTAAAAAACTGGTAATGCTTCCGGGTGAGGAAATTATTCACGTTCTTCCCCAGGAATATAAGGTTGATTCTGAGGGAGAAATCCAGGAACCCATCGGCATGCACGGCAAACGTCTGGAAGCCAACTTCCACGTTGTTGTAGGCCAAATGGGAAGCATCAGAAATATCGCAAGATGCGTTCGTGAAGCTGGCCTGGAAATGGAATCCTTAACCCTCGAACCTCTCGCTTCTTCCGAATCTGTCTTGACTAAAGAAGAAAAAGAAGCGGGTGTGGCTATTGTAGACATTGGCGGTGGAACTACTGATATCGCAATCTTCAAAGACAATATCATTCGTCATACCTGTGTAATTCCTTACGGTGGCGGAATTATTACCGATGATATTAAAGAAGGCTGTTCAATCATCGAAAAACACGCAGAACAACTGAAAGTAAAATTCGGCTCTGCAATGCCGGAGATGGAAAAAGACAGCACATTCGTTACCATTCCAGGGCTTCACGGCAGACCTGATAAGGAGATTTCGCTGAAAACTTTGGCGCATGTAGTAAATGCGAGGGTTGAGGAAATCTTAGAAATGGTAAATACCGAACTGAAGGCTTATGGCGCTTTCGAGCAGAAGAAAAAACTCATCGCAGGCATCGTTTTAACAGGTGGCGGCTCCAACCTTAAAAACCTTAGACAACTGGCAAACTATACCACAGGTTTCGACAGCCGTATCGGGTTTTCTAATGAATATGTGGCCAACGACAAAAACCAGTTTCTTAAAGGTCCGGAATATGCAACTTCCATAGGTCTGTTAATGGAAAGTTTAAAAATCCGCGATAAGAAACACAGCCCTGAACAGCCGGAACCGGAAGAAGTTGTTAATGAAGTTCCTGCAAAAGAGGAAACTTCAGCACAAGTTACCGAAACTCCTGAATTCAGAACAGAAGAACAGGTGATTGCGGAGTCTGGAGAAAAAAGACGCAACAAACTCACCATTGGCCAGAAAATTATGGAAAGCGTAAAAAAATTCTTTGAAGAAGTTGAATAACTAAAAAAATACAAATACTATGGAAAATATGAACACACCAGGATTCTCATTTGATTTGCCAAAGGGAAATTCATCAATTATAAAGGTTATCGGAGTTGGCGGCGGCGGAAACAACGCATTGAAGCACATGTACGAAAGAGGGATTCACGGGGTAGATTTTGTGATCTGCAACACCGATTCCCAGACTTTGGATAACAACCCTGTTTCCAACAAGGTTCAGCTTGGGGTAACGATTACCGAAGGTTTGGGCGCTGGTGCAGATCCTGAAGTAGGTGAAAAAGCTGCTATCGAAAGTATTGAAGACATTAAAGCTTCAATGGGACAAAATACGAAAATGGTTTTCATCACCGCAGGAATGGGCGGCGGAACCGGTACCGGTGCAGCTCCTGTGATTGCAAAAGTGGCGAAAGATATGGGAATTCTTACCGTCGGAATCGTTACCGTACCTTTTAGTTTTGAAGGAAAAAGAAGACTGGAGCAAGCCGATTTAGGTTTAGAAAAACTAAGAAATAATGTAGATTCCCTTATCGTTATCAACAACGATAAACTGCGCCAGCAATACGGAAATCTTGGTTTCAAATCAGGATTTTCTAAAGCCGACGAAGTGTTGACAAACGCTGCAAAAGGAATGGCAGAAGTAATTACAGGATATTTTGATGTAAACATCGACTTCCGTGATGCAAAATCTGTTTTGCAGAATTCAGGAACGGCTTTAATGTCGAACGGTATTGCTTCAGGCGAAAACAAGGCCGAAGAAGCTGTGAAAAAAGCACTCGACTCTCCGTTATTGAATGATAACAAAATCACGGGCGCAAGAAACGTTCTTCTTTTGATCAGAAGTGGTTCCGAAGAAGTTACCATGGACGAAATCGGCGTGATTATGGACCACATCCAGAAAGAGGCAGGAAATACTGCTGATATCATTTTCGGGGTGGGAACCGATGAAGAACTGGGCGACGCAGTAAGCGTACTTGTTATTGCAACAGGATTTGCGAAAGATCACCAGAAGCATTCAGGAACTTCAGAAAAAATTAAATTTTCTCTTACCGATACCATGGCGGCGCCTTCAAAACCAGAATCTCCTTTCAAACAAAAAGCTGAAAAAGAAGAGATTACAAGAGAAGATTTTGCCAGAAAGAGCCTTTTCGTTTTAGATGATGAAGACGATTTCCAGACGCCACAGTTCTCCGCAAAAACTGCCGAGAAAAAAACCGCCGTTGAAAATGATACGGCGACCGAAATGCGTTTCTTCGACCTGAATGAAGAATCCAAATCAGATCAGACTTTCAACATCAACGAGCCACAGGAACTGGATTTATTTTCTTTCGAAGATCAGTTTGAAGTGACCGAATCCGTTTCTTTCAAATTTGAAACTGAAGATACACCGACCGAAAAAGCACCTGAGACCAACAACACTTCATTTACTGAAGAAAAACCAATGGAATTCAGTTTTTTCGTAAACGAACCGATTGAGGAGCCGAAAGTTGAGACACCACAACCTAAAGCAGAAATCAAGGAACAGCCGGTTCAGAAAACCGAAATTAAGGTGCAGCAAACCATAGAAGAGCCACAACAGACAACAAAATTGGAAACTTCTGATGATTTTACCTTCATCAGTAAAGTCGCTCCGAATGATAAAATAATTGAAAGAAGAAACAAACTCCGGGAATTCAACTCCAGATACCAGACGACAGAATCTGAAAACGATTTTGAAACAGTTCCGGCCTTCCGCAGAAAAAATATTACCATTGAAAACGGTAATGCTTCTGAACAGAAAATAAATAATTTTCTTGCAGAAAACAACGGCAGAATGCAGGTTCGCGAAAACAGATTTTTAAACAAAGACGTAGATTAATTATGAGCTTGGAACTTACCATCAGCGAGGCGATAAAAACCGCCATGAAAGATAAAGACAAAGTAGCACTCGATTCTCTGCGTGCCGTAAAATCTCAGATCATGTTATTGAAAACTGAAGCCAAAGGTGCCGAAGTTTCTCCCGAACAGGAAATTGCAATTTTACAGCGCATGATAAAGCAGCGCAAAGATTCTTACGAACAGTTTACTGCACAGAACAGGGCTGATCTTGCAGAAGTGGAAGAAGCACAGATGAAAGTGATCGAAAAATTTCTTCCCAAGCAGCTTTCTGCGGAAGAATTAGAAACGGAAATGAAAAAAATCATTGCCGAAACCGGTGCACAAAGCGCCAAAGACCTGGGAAAAGTAATGGGAGCTGCCGGTAAGGCACTTGCAGGAAAAAGCGACGGAAAAAGCATTTCCGAAATGGCTAAGAAATTACTTTCCTAAAAACAACGGATATTCAACCTTTGCATATCGATTTGATTGAAGCCCGGCGCATGTAATGCTCCGGGTTTTTTATGACAAAAAGGCAAAAATTGATTTTCGGAATGATTTTGATGGTCATTATGAATGAAATTTAGTGCACGAAATTCATTAAATTTGCAGTGAGAAAAGTCTCAATTTTAACCATAAATAATTTTTTATATGTATCCAGAAGAATTAGTAATGCCTATGAAGGCTGAGCTTACCGATAAAGGATTCCAGGATTTAACCACTCCTGAAGAAGTAGCTAACGCAATTAAAAAAGAAGGTACTACCCTTTTGATGATTAATTCTGTTTGCGGGTGCGCAGCAGGAGCAGCGAGACCGGGGGTGATTTTTTCTTTAACAGGAGATAAAAAACCGGATCAGTTAACCACTGTTTTTGCTGGTTTCGATAAAGATGCGGTAGCAGAAGCAAGAAAATTCTTAGCACCCTTCCCACCAAGCTCTCCGTGCGTTGCACTTTTCAAAGATGGAGAGTTGGTTCACATGCTTGAAAGACATCATATTGAAGGAAATCCTGCCGGAGCAATTGCTGCCAATCTGCAGGCTGCCTATGATGAATACTGCTAAACAAGAAGTTTAATTAGAAGTATATATCTGCACTGATTTTTTCGGTGCAGATTTTTTTTATCCTTGGTTAAAAATAATTTTTTCAGCTTGGTATCGTTATTGAAGAGGTCAAAAAAACCGAAAACATTTAATTAATAAAAAGTTATGAAAAAATTACAGTTATTATCAGCAATCGTGGCAGTATTATCACTGTCATCATGTACAGATGATGCAACGACCGGAGGCGGCTCTGCTTCTGTTAATGTAAGACTCACCGACGCACCTGCACTTTATGACAAGGTGAATATCGACGTTCAGAAAATTGAATTCAACACCAATAATGGATGGAATTCTCTGAGCGTAAATACTCCAGGCGTCTATAACCTTTTAGACTTTAGAAACGGAATGGATGTTCTTTTGGCAAAAGCCGAACTTCCCGCAGGAGCAGTTACACAAATGAGGCTTGTATTGGGACCAAACAATTCCGTTGTTAAAAATGGTGTTACTTATCCATTGGAAACACCTTCTTCAATGCAAAGCGGACTGAAATTCAACTGGAACCAGACCTTAGAAGAAAATGGCGCTTACAACGTATGGATTGATTTTGATGCTGCGCGTTCCATCGTAAAAAGAGGTAACGGAACTTATGCGCTGAAACCGGTAATCAGAGCTTTCAGTGAACTTACTGATGGACAGATCAAAGGATATGTTCTTCCACAGGCTGCCAATGCACAGGTTCATGTAATTTCGCCGGCTAACGATACCATCGCAACCGCATTACCAAATCTGGCAGACGGATTTTACATGTTTAAAGGATTGCCGGCAAACACTTACACCGTTTCATTTGATGCTGATGCAACTACGCCTTATGTTGATCAAAATCAAACGGGTGTAACAGTGGTTTACGGACAGGTTAATAATTTGGGAACAAAAACATTAACCCAATAATCAGACACAAAATAACAGCCGCAAAGTTTTTTTTCTTTGCGGCTTTTTTTATTTTTTCTAAAAGCGGTTTTCATTATATTTGTATCAATGGCAACAAAAGCGCTTTTTAATACCGTTGTAAACTGGTTTATCCGCCAGCGGATCGATCAGATCCAGAATTTCATAAATCACCCTATCGAAACGCAAAACGGCGTCTTATTCTCTCAGCTTTATCACGCAGAGAATACGGATTATGGGAAGATTCACGGCTTCAGTTCTATTTCCAGCTACGAAGATTTCTGCAGAAATGTTCCCATCGTTACTTACGAAGATTTCGAACCTTATATTGAAAGAGCCCGACAGGGACAACCCGATGTTTTCTGGCCCGGATACATCCGTAAGTTTGCAAAATCTTCGGGAACCACCAATGCGAAGAGCAAATTTATTCCGATCTCTGAAGAAAGTTTAGAAGACTGCCATTTCAAGGCCGGGAAAGATTTACTTTCCATCTACGCGAATAATCATCCTGAAAATTCACTCTTTTCAAACAAGAATTTAAGACTGGGCGGAAGTTCAGAACTGTATGAAGATTTCAATACAAAATTTGGCGACCTCTCGGCAATTATGATTGAAAACCTCCCATTCTGGGTGGAAATTACCACGACGCCAAGCAAAAAAGTCTCTTTAATGTCGGAATGGGAAAGTAAATTGAAAGCCATTATTTCTGAAGTGAAAAATGAAGATGTAGGGAGCATGACCGGCGTACCAAGCTGGATGATGGTTTTGCTGCAACGTACCTTAGCAGATACAGGAAAACAAACGATTTCTGAAATATGGCCCAATCTTGAAGTGTTTTTTCATGGCGGCATCAGTTTTACACCTTATCGAGAACAGTACAGAAAAATTATCGGTAAAGACATTAATTATTACGAAATATACAACGCTTCCGAAGGTTTTTTTGCCATTCAGGATCAGCCAGGCAGTGACGAAATGCTTTTGATGCTTGATTACGGAATTTTCTATGAATTTATTCCGATGGATAAATTTAATCCCGATAATTTAGAGGCCATCCCATTGCAGGAAGTTGAAATCGGTAAAAATTATGCGGTTGTAATTACCACCAACAGCGGGTTGTGGCGGTATCTGATCGGCGACACCGTAAAATTTACCTCGCTGCAGCCATTCCGCATTAAAATTTCAGGAAGAACAAAACATTACATCAACGCATTTGGTGAAGAACTGATGATCGACAATGTAGAAACTGCATTAGCCAAAGCCTGCGAAATAACCAATTCTTCAGTTTCAGATTTTACCGGTGCTCCCGTTTTCATGAAAGACGGCGAGAGCGGCGCACACGAGTGGATTTTCGAATTCACCCAGGAACCTGAGGATCTGGAGCGCTTCACGGAAGTTTTCGATAATTACCTGAAATCTGTAAACTCCGACTACGAAGCCAAACGTTATAATAATATGACCTTAAAAAAGCCGATCGTGCATATCGCAAAACCTCAGCTTTTTTATAACTGGATGTCGTCCCGCGGAAAACTTGGCGGACAGAACAAAGTTCCGCGGTTAAGCAACGACAGAGAATATATAGAACCTTTGCTGCAAATGAACCAATAAAAAATCCGCTGTATTCAGCGGATTTTGTCTATTTTTTCAGGTCTTCTTTTACTTTTTCGGCGCCATCTTCTACTTTTTCAGCGCCTTTCGCAGCTGCGTCTTTTACATCTTCACCGGCTTTTTTGAGGTGTGCTCCTGCTTGTTCGGCAGCCTCATCAATTTTTTCGCCTGCGGCATTAAGCTTTTCTTTCGCTTTATCTACGGTTGCATTGATCGTTGCAGAATCTAAAGCGGTTGTTTCTTCTTTTTCTATAGTTGTGGTGGTAACGCTGCCGTCCGGATTCTCGGTAGTTTCAACCTTTGTTTCCGATTGTTTGCAGCTCATCAACATTAATGAGAATACTGCTGCGGTTAAAAAATATTTTTTCATAATTGGGTGATTTGTAAGGTTTAAATTTAAAGAAAATTATGGTTGATTTGGTGTTTCAGAAGGTTGATTTTCTGTTGGAGCATTCTGTTTTTCTCTTTTAGCCTTCTCAGCATCCAGTTTTTTCTTTTCTTCAGCCAGTTTGTTTTCGGCTTTTTCCTTTTCTTCTTTGGCTTTATTCAGCAATTTTTCTTCTTCCAATTTAAGCGCTGTTTTTTTCAGAGAATCCTGATATTTTAGCGACGAAATTTTTATCCGCCTGGCCACATCCACGGAAGTTGCACCCACCGAAAAAGAATCTACGGCTGTGGTATCATAAGGAACAGTAACAATCTTCTTTTCCACAGGAGCAGTTTGTACCTCATCTTTCCCACAGGAAAAAAGGATTATAAAAAGTACAAAAAATATGGGGTTTTTCATTTTAATCAATTTTAAATTCTGTAATTACAGGAAAATGATCTGATATTTTTACGGAGCGGTCTACTCTATAACTCGCGGGTTTTATTTCCGGCGAACAGAACACATAATCGATCCGGATCGGGAATTTATAGTCGTGAAAACTTGTTGCGCTGCCACTACCCGTTTCTACGAAAACATCTTTCAGTTTTTTAGCGATTTGATAATATTCATAGGAATTTGGAACAGCATTGAAATCTCCCGCCAAAATTACCGGATAAGGCGATTCTGAAACCGCACGCTGAATATCAGCAACTTCATCCTGATGATTTTTGAATGTAGGAACCAGCTTTCTTACAACATATCTCAACTTGAGTTTGTTTTTATCCAGGTCTTCAGAAGGTTTCACTTTGCCTTTATCAAAAGAAAAAGGACTCAGATAAACATTAATCAGCCGGATTTTTTTCCCGTTGACCTCCACATCGGCAAAAAAAGAATTTCCGTTTCCTACCGTTGCAATTTTACCCTGTTCAAGGATTCTAATTTTTGAGTTTAATGCTACGATTTCGTAAGCATCCGTTCTGTGCTCATAACCTGGAACTTTGAATTCGCTTGCATATTCCTGGGCTAAAATAATATCTGCATCCGTAGTTTTCAGGTAATCATAAACCTTTTGATAGCCGAAAAGTGTACCTCCTTTTATATTAACTGAAACGATTTTTAAATTGGCTTTTTCGTGAGCTGTGTCACTGTAATTCAGCCATCTTCTGGTTGGGTTAACTAAAAATGAACTAAGCAGTAAAAATAAAAACACCCGTTTTTTCCAGAGCACCAGCCAAAATATGCAGAGTAAAACATTCAGAATCATTAAAACCGGAAAACTGAGTGAAAGCATATTCACCCACGGAAAAACCCGAGGCGGAATGTAATCATTCAATAATGTTCCCAACAAAAGAACAATAATGAAAAGGTGAAAAAGTGTGAGTAAAAAACGGATTATTTTCACAAAAACTCAGCTTAATTAAAACGGTAAAGGTGTTTTTTCCAGATTTTGGCCAGTATAAAACCAACTAAAGCTCCGCCAACGTGGGCAAGATGTGCAATTCCGCCTGCGTTTCCGGTAACTCCTAAATAAATGGAAACGATGATCACCACCGGCATCAGATATTTTACTTTCACCGGAACCGGGATAAACATCAACATGATTTTGGCATCTGGATATAACGTTGCAAAAGCGGCAATGACACCAAATATTGCGCCGGAGGCACCCACCATCGGCACCGAAATTATCGACTGTAATTTGTTCACAAGTCCCTGCTGCTCTAGTACAGCCTCAGAATTTCCTTTAAAGGAAACACTTTCGCCATTCATGTAACCGGCTAAATCGAATCCCAAATTTTGCAGGCTGGACTTTATCTGCTCAACTTCCACAAAATTCCAAAGATTAAAAAGGAAAAAAGCGCCCAAACCACTTACAAAATAAAGGATTACATATTTTTTGTCTCCCAGCACCTGCTCCAGAACAGGCCCAAAACTGTAAAGCGTCATGAGATTAAAGAGAATATGCAGAAAACTCCCATGCATGAACATGTGCGTAATGATTTGCCACGAATGGAAAAACGGTGAAAAAGGATAAAATGCCGCTAAATATCTGTACATTAAGTCAGTCTGCAAAACGTAAGTCAGGATAAATACGACGATATTTATGATGATAATATTGCGGGTAATGGGTGGTATATTATTAAACATTTTTTTTAAAATTTATTTTTTAATTCATCCAGTGGGATTTCTATAAAACATCTCTTCCCGCCGGGTAAATACTCTGGGAAACCCAGCGCGGTAAAATCGCGTATTACCTGCTCGGCGTCAATTTTATAAAGAAAATCAAAACGGGATTTGCTTTGTATTTTGTTCCACTGGTTTTGGTAGAAATTAAGGAATTCCTCTTCGGTTTTGTACTCCAGAATGTCGAAAAGATTCTCCATGAATTTCATGACCTGGGTTTCTTTCAAACCTTCCGGAACAGCGTCGATTCTCAACACATTATCGTTCGCAATCACCATTTCGAAACCAAGTTCAGGTAAAAATTTCTTTATTGAACGGAATTTGTTTTTCTCGGTTTCATTCATGTGATATTCCAGAGAAAAAAGCAAGGTATGTTTTTCATTGCTGCGTTTTTTCTTTGCATTTCTTTCGCTTATCACCAGACGCTGCATGCGCCCAAGATCGAGCATCAGCGTTTTGCCGCCTTTATTGAAAAGCCAGTAGCCGTTCGGAAGCCTCATTAAATCCTCATCGAAATCTTCATCCTCAAAAAGATTTATTTTAGAAGGTTCTGCGGGAATATTCTGCTGATACATTTCCGTAAGGGCGGTTCGGTCTCCGGCAGAAGCGCTTTCTTCCAAAAACGGATTATAGTCGCGGTCTACGGTAATTTCAGGTGCGCGGAAACTGCTGCTTTTACTGGTTTGGTGAACAAATGCATCGATGCTTGCATCCCTGTCGAAATCAAGGCTTGGAGCCACATTATAAATGCCCAAAGATTTTTTAATCGTGGAACGGACCAAGGCGAAAATTAAATTCTCGTCTTCAAATTTCACCTCGGTTTTTTGAGGATGAATATTAACGTCAACTTTCTCCGGATCAAGCTCCAGAAAAAGGAAAAATGTAGGAATATATCCGGGCAAAAGCAGGCCTTCAAATGCTTCCTGTACGGCTTTGTTGAAATAAGCACTGCGGAAAAACCTTCCGTTGACAAAGAAAAACTGTTCGCCACGAACTTTCTTCGCGCCTTCGGGTTTTGCAACAAATCCGTGAAGTTTTATCCAGCCTAAATCTTCTTTAATCGGAATTAAAATAGAATGAAGCTTACGACCGAAAATCTCTACAATTCTCTGCAGCAGACTCGATTTACGAAGGCGGAAAACAATATCATCGTTATGAAAAAGCTCGAAATCCAGATTTTCATGCGCCAATGCAACCCTTTGAAATTCATCAATAATATGACGGAATTCTACATTGTTGTTTTTAAGGAATTTGCGTCTCGCCGGAACGTTGTAAAAGAGATTTTTTACTGAAAAGTTAGATCCTTCGGCAGTCTGTATCGGTTCCTGAAACTGAAATCCGCCTCCTTCGATGTAAATATTGGTTCCGGTTTTGGCGTCTTTGGTTTTGGTTTTCAGTTCCACCTGAGCCACCGCAGCGATAGAAGCCAGCGCCTCACCACGGAATCCTTTGGTTGAAATCCTGAAAATATCTTCGGTGGTACTTATTTTTGAAGTCGCGTGTCTTTCAAATGCAAGTCGTGCATCGGTTTCGCTCATTCCGCTGCCGTTATCTACCACCTGAATTAAATTTTTCCCCGCATCACGAACAATGAGTTCAACTTTTGTAGCGCCTGCATCAATGGCGTTTTCCATAAGTTCTTTTACGATAGACGCAGGCCGCTGCACCACTTCTCCCGCTGCGATTTGGTTGGCGACATGATCCGGCAAAAGTTTTATAATATCTGACATTTTTTTATTCTCCCACAAAAATAACAATTAGATTCGGGGTTTTGGAAATTTAATAATGATTAGTTTTTGTGCAGTTATCTGTATTTAGCTGCATCTATTTTGGTGGTAATTTTATGGAATACTTTTTCGGAAAAGTTTCTCTGGTCAGAAAGATGTTTCAGTTCGAAATTCCTCTTCTTTCTGATGACCATAAAATGATAGTCGTCCTGTTCCCAAATCCCGTATTTTTCGAAATATACAAGTTCCAAACCGTTTTTCTCCAGATGCTGCATCAGGGTAAAAAGTTCTACTTCCTGGTCAATTACCTGCAGGCTTTCGGGATGGTTAATTCTCGCGTAACCAATGTATTGCGGATTGGGAATATTGATAAGAATATTTGTTTTTTCCGTGGCAATTTCTGCCAAATTTGCAAAAAGTTCTGCGTGATGCTCCAAAGGAATATGTTCGATAACGTCCATTAAAGTAATCACATCGAAGTCTGAATTTTCAGGTTTATATTTCACCACATCAGCGACATCAAAATGGATGTTTTTTCTGTGTTTGAGTTCGTTTTGTGCAACTGCGACACTCTTTGCACTTAAATCCACGGCTTCAATGATTCCTTTCTTTACTTTTTTTGCGAGAAGTTTCGTGAAAATTCCAACACCACAACCCAGTTCCAGGACTTTAGAATCGGTATTCAACCCACCGTTCAGCAATCTTTTATAAAGAGAAATAAGCCTTTCATTGGCACCGGTTTTTATTTGCCGCTGAACGTATTCATCATAAAATTCAGAGATTTCATTCTGTTTCATTGCGTAAAAATAATGATTTATTTTTTGCTTCGATAGCTAAAAAAAACTTCCTGAAATTTTCAGGAAGTTTAGCGTGATCATTTTTTTAAGTTTTATTTTTTTAATGCTTTAATCCCCATTTCATACAATGCAAAACTAAGTAAATCAGCATTTTCACCGATGACCTGATCTGTACTTCTGCCTGCTCCGTGGCCCGCATTCACTTCAATTCTTACCAAAACCGGATTATTACAAGACTGTTTTTCCTGAAGCTCAGCACCAAATTTAAAAGAGTGCGCCGGAACAACGCGGTCGTCGTGATCGCTGGTAATAATCATGGTTGAAGGATAACAAACGTCCTTTTTTACCTGGTGAACTGGTGAGTAAGATTTCAGATATTCAAACATTTCTTTGCTGTCTTCCGCGGTTCCGTAGTCGTAACTCCAGCCTGCTCCTGCAGTGAATTTATTGTAGCGCAGCATATCTAAAACGCCCACGCCGGGGAAAGCCACTTTAGCAAGATCCGGACGCATCGTCATCGTAGCACCCACTAAAAGTCCACCATTTGAACGGCCTGAAAGTGCCATGTATTCTTTGGAAGTATATCCTTTCTGCTGAAGATATTCTCCTGCCGCAATAAAATCTTCAAACACGTTTTTCTTCTGCATCTTAGTTCCTGCATCGTGCCATTTTTTACCGTATTCGCCGCCACCACGAATGTTTGGAACAGCGTAAATTCCACCATTCTCCATCCAGATAGCGTTTACTACAGAAAATGCCGGCTGCAGACTGATGTTGAATCCACCATAAGAATACAAAATCGTTGGGTTTTTACCGTCGAGTTTTGTTCCTTTTTTATAGTTGATCATCATCGGAATTTTGGTACCGTCTTTCGAAGTGTAAAATACCTGCTCCGATACATAATTTTCAGGATTGAATTTTACATTTGGCTTTTGATACACTTCAGATGTACCTTTTTCGGTATTGAATTTATAAATCGTACCCGGCGTGATATAGTTGGTGAATGAAAAATACAGGTCTTTTTCTTTTTCCTTTCCGCCAAATCCTGATGCAGTTCCGATTCCGGGAAGGTCGATTGTTCTGATGAGTTTTCCGTCGTAATCGAACTGTTTCATGCTGGTTACTGCGTCTTTCATATATCTTGCAAAAATATATCCGCCCCCTGTTGACACGCTTAACACGTTTTCAGTTTCAGGAATCACATCAGTCCAGACGGTTGGATTGTTGATGTTAAATTTCACCAAACGCATGTTCGGTGCGTTTTTATCGGTAAGTGCATAAATATAATCACCTTTGGAATCAATAAAGTCCGTATTGAAATCATATCCTTTCTGTACCGGGATGAAATCTGTTTTATTTTTGAGGTCTTTGATATAAAGTTCGTTTCCGTTTGTCGCTTCCGAAGCGCTCAGAATCTCAAATCTTTCATCATCAGAAACACCGATTCCCATGTATCTGCGTTTGAAATCTTCGCCTCCAATGATTAACCTGTCGGCAGACTGCTTTGTTCCGAGTTTATGGAAATATACTTTGTGAGTATCTGTTTTCGCAGAAAGTTCGCTGCCTTTCGGTTTGTCGTAACTGGAATAATAAAATCCTTCATCACCCAACCAGGAAGTTCCTGAAAACTTAACATCCACAATCGTTTCATCAATGATTTCTTTAGTTAAAGCATTCATAATGATGATTTTATTCCAGTCGCTTCCTCCTTCGGAAATTCTGTAGGCTACAAGATTTCCTTTTTTATTGAATGAAACTCCGGCAAGCGAAGTGGTACCTTTTTCAGAAAATTTATTCGGATCGAGAAAAACTTCAGTTTTACCGGTTTTATCGGTTCTATAAAGAACAGATTGTGCCTGCAGACCATCATTTTTATAGAAATAGGTAAATTCGCCTTCTTTAAAAGGCGCACCAATTTTTTCATAATTCCAGATGTCTTTCAGCTGTGATCTCAGTTCTTCCCGGAAAGGAATATTTGCAAGGTAATTATTGGTAAATGCTACTTCACGCTGAACCCAGTCTTTGGTATCTTCAGCCCTGTCATCCTCTAACCAGCGGTAAGGATCTTCTACTTTAGTTCCGAAATACTCATCAGTGTGTTCCACTTTTTTAGTCTCCGGATAATTGAGGGAATTATTCATTTTTTGGGTAGTACAGGAGGCAAAAAACAACGCTCCTGTCAGCATAATAATTGAATTGGTCTTCATTTAAAACAGTTTTTTCAAATTTATAAAATTAAAACTGTATTCATGTACAGCATCTAAATATTAACAAACTTTAAAATAAAACCTTACAAAAAAGGAATAGGATTTGCTTAACTTCACCAATAAAAGTTTTAATATGAGAAAAGAAACAGGAATATTATTGGCGGGAAGTCTTGGAGTGGTAGTTGGTTTAGGAATTTTTGGTATTAAAAAATTTTTAGCCAAAAAACACAAAGACTATCACGATTATTATTCAGATTTCCACTGCCATTTCAGTAAAAACAAATATAAAGATGACGGCCATCATGGGGTTGAATTTTTAGCAATGCTATAGAAAATAATCTTTCACCATAGATCCCGGATTCATTGAATTCGGGATTTTTTTGTGGAAAAGTGTCGGCATAAAACTCATTATTATAACAACTGAAGCTTTTACTTTTGCTCGAAACAATTAATCTAACCTCATAAAATGTCTTCTGAAAATTCTAAAAAAGGCCAGGGTGCGCAGCGAAACGAAATCAACCGTTTCGACAGATACACTTTTGAACCTGAAGAAGAAGATTTTCAGAAAACAAAAACGGTTTTTATAGAAGTTTTCCCCAAAACAATCGTCAATGAAGTAAAAAGTCCGGATTTGAGGATGGAGTATTCCCTTAATCCCTATCAGGGCTGCGAACACGGCTGCTCTTACTGTTTTGCCAGACCTACGCATGAGTTTTGGGGATATTCTGCCGGAACCGATTTCGAACGCAAAATCATGGTGAAAAAAAATGCTCCGGAATTGCTCGAAAAATTTTTTCAGAAAAGAAATTATGTTCCGAAAGTCCTTACCCTTTCCGGCAATACCGACTGTTATCAACCTGCTGAGCGGGAATTTGAACTCACAAGAAAACTGCTGAAACTTTGCCTCGATTACCGGCATCCGGTTTCAATTTTAACAAAAAATGCTTTGGTTTTAAGAGATTTGGATATTCTAAAACCTTTGTCTGAGCAGAATCTGGTTTCGGTTTCTTTCAGCATTCCAACGGTCAACGAAGAGATTCGCAGAAAAATGGAGCCACGGACTTCCTCAGTAAAAAATAAACTGAAAGCCATTGAGATTTTAACCGAACATAAAATCCCTGTCGGCGTTATGGTTGCACCCGTAATTCCGGGTTTAACAAGCGATGAAAGTCTGAAAATCTTAAAAACCGTTTCCGAAGCCGGCGCACAGAAATTCGGATATGTTTTGATAAGGCTTAATGACACCGTAGAACCCGTGTTCGTCAACTGGATCAACGCCCACTTTCCTGAAAGAGCAGAGAAAGTCCTGAATCATATCCGCTCCATGAGAGGCGGAAAACTTGGTGAAAAAAGATTTCATGAACGCTATAAAGGCGAAGGAAATATTGCAGAAATGATTCACAATACTTTCGCTTTAGGCAAGAGAAAATTCTTCGCAAATAAAGAAGTTACGCCACTTTCCACTGAAAATTTTACGGGCAGCAAAGACCAGCAACTCAAACTTTTTTAAAATAAATATTATCTTCACCTGAACTTATTTTGTCCCGAAAACCTATGGAATAAACTTTTTAGTTATTTTTAACAAAATTTTCAGCAATGGTTTTAAGCAGGATTTGGAGCGCATTTATTATTGTCGCCATTATAGTTGCAAGTATAAAATATTTGTTTTCAGATAATTACAAGGCAATTTACAACGACATGGTGGTCGGCAAAAGTGGAGACACGGTTCAGATCGCCTCAAAAAAAATGGCTGAACTGAATCCTGAAATCCAGAATGCGCTGCTCGCCAACCCGGATTTTGATCAAAACAGGGTTCATTATAAAACAGATTCTGCAAAATCTGAAGTTCAGATTTACCGGGTTCAGGAAACCGATGGCGTCATCGGAACTTCCGAAACGGCCGTGAAAATCTGTCTTGGTTTGATTGGGATTATGACCCTTTTTATGGGTTTCATGAGCATTGCTGAAAAAGCAGGTGGAATAAATTTATTATCGCGACTGATACAGCCTTTTTTCTCCAAATTATTTCCGGAAATTCCGAAAAACCATCCTTCATTCGGACATATGTTGCTGAATTTCAGTGCCAATTTATTAGGTTTGGATAATGCCGCAACCCCGTTCGGACTGAAAGCGATGGAAAGCCTGCAAACTTTAAATCCCGATAAAGAACGCGCCAGCAATTCGCAGATTATGTTCCTTTGTCTTCATGCCGGAGGCTTAACATTAATTCCCGTTTCGATTATTGCCATCCGTGCATCAATGGGTTCGGCTACACCAACAGATATTTTTCTGCCCTGTATGATCGCCACTTTTGCAGCAACCATGGCAGCAATGATTATTGTTTCCATTTATCAGAAAATCAACCTTTTTCAGCCTGCAGTAATCGCCTATGTTGGCGGAATTTCAGTTATTGTAGGACTTTTGGTTGTTTATTTGGTAAACCTTACAAAAGAAGGTCTCGATAATTTCAGCATGCTGTTGAGCAACGGAATCATACTGCTTATCTTCTTTGCGATTGTTCTCGGAGCAGTTTATAAAAAAATTAATGTTTTTGATGCATTTATTGACGGAGCGAAAGAAGGATTCTGGACCTGTGTGAAAATTATTCCTTATCTGGTAGGAATGCTCATCGCAATTTCTCTGCTGAGAACTTCAGGAGTTTTTGATGTTTTAATCGATGGTATGAAATGGGTAGCGGCGGTAGTTGGTTTTGACACGAGATTTGTTGACGGCTTACCGACTGCACTAATAAAACCGCTTTCAGGTTCCGGCGCAAGAGGAATGATGGTGGATACGATGCAGACTTTCGGGGCTGATAGTTTCCAGGGACGATTGGCCGCTGTACTTCAGGGAAGTTCGGATACCACGTTCTACGTTATCGCAGTATATTTCGGCGCGGTGGGGATTAAAAACACAAGATACACCGTAACAGCCATGCTTTTGGCTGATCTTGTGGGAATCATTACCTCTGTGATTTTGGCTTATATTTTCTTTGCTTAAAAATTTAATATGATACACGATAAAGATTACATCATCAGAATAGTAAAACAGTTTTCAGAATTCCTTTCGAAGATGATTTTAGGGGGCAAAAATGAAGGCGACCTTACTGAACTCGAACGCGTGTTCGAGACCAACATGAGAGATACCTTTAAAATAAGTTTTGAAGAACTTGCTCAAAAATCAACCGAAGAAATTCTTGAAATGGTAAGTGAAAAAGACACGGCACATCATATTCCATATTTTGAGCTTCTCGGGCACTTGTTCTATTTCAAAAACAAAGAAAATCCGGACCCTGAGTTCGCCGCGAAAGCAAAGACTTTCTATGAAACTTATCTGCAGAAAAGCGGAATCTTTTCAATGCCGATTGTTTCAAGAATAAACGAATTGAAGACTTAACTGTAACAAATTCATAAAATATCCGTCTTATTCTTTAAAATTTCCTATGAAAAAAACGGCGGTCTTTTTGCTGAGTTTTGTGTCTTTTGTAGCTTTTTCCCAGAAGAAATGGTCGCTTCAGGAGTGTGTAAACTACGCGGTGGAAAATAATCTGCAGGTCATTCAGAATACATTAAATACCAAAACGCAGGATAATTCGCTTCAAATTGCGAAGCGGCAATATCTGCCTTCTGTTTCAGGGAACATCAATAATAACGCATCATTCGGGCAGGGTCGCGACGTTTTCGGTACGACCAACCGAAACGATAACTTCAGCAACAGTGCAAGTGTAGGCGCCGATATTCTGGTTTACAACAACGGAAGACTCGAAAAAAATATCAGAAAAACTGAATTCGAAGTCGAAGCCAGCAAATTTGATCTGGAAAGAATAAAGAACGACATTTCGCTGCAGATTGCACAGCAGTATTTATCGGTTTTACTCAACAGGGAAATTACCAAAATTTCTGAAAGTGCATTAGAAAACGCTGACAGACTTTACAAAAGAGCCAAAATTACTACCGAAGTAGGAACCACGCCACAAACGGTTCTTGCCGAAGCTGAAGCTGCACTTGCAAGAGAAAAACAGAATGTAAAAACTGCGGAAATTAATACCAACAGAAGTCTTTTTGCTTTGGCAATGCTTCTTCAACTGCCTGATTACAAAAACTTTGATATTCAGGAAGTTCCGGTAAACGGAATGCTTGATGCTCCCCTTTTTACCGCTGAAAACATTATCGCTAAAGCCTACGAAAACCAACCGCAGGTGAAAGCTGCAGAAAGCAGAATTAAATCGGCCGAAGCCCAGACTGAAGTGACCAAAACTGCGTTCTGGCCAACCGTTACCGCAAACGCAGGACTGGGAAGTTCATATTTTTACCTCATCAGCCCGGCAAAAGACCTTAACGGAAATGCAATTCAGCAATCGCAGTTTTTTACACAATACAAAGATAATTTCGGGCAACAACTTGGTTTGTCGGCTAATATTCCTATTTTCAATAAAGGAATAACGAAACTTCAGGTAGAGCAGTCGAAAATTAATGAAGATATTGCCAAGACAACTTTACTACAGCAAAAACAACAAGTTTTGCAGAATGTACAGCAGGCTCAGTTTGATGCAGAAAGTAATTACGAAGCATATCTTGCAGCAACCGAAGCAGAGAAAAGCGCGAAGCTGGCTCTGGATTTTGCCGAAAAAAGCTTTGCTGCAGGCCGGTCAACGGTTTACGACCTCAACAGTGCCAGAAATAATTTCGCCAATGCCCAAGGATCTGTTGCCCAGGCGAAATACAATTACCTTTTCAGCATGAAACTGCTTAATTTCTATGCCGGTATCCCGCTGAGTTTATAATTTTGCAGGATACGGATTACAGCATGTCGATCACGAATCTCGAAAAATATCTGCCTGAAAATACTTTGCCTTTCCTCAAAACCTGGTTTGGCGAACATTATATTCACATTAAAATCACAAAAGCACGAAATTCCAAACTGGGTGATTACCGGAAAATGCCGGATAAATCCCACCAGATTACGATAAATTCTACATTGCAGCCGCAACTTTTCTTTTTTGTTTTAACACATGAACTGGCGCATCTTCTGGCTTTTGAAAATTTCGGAAACCGTATTTCCCCGCATGGTGCAGAATGGAAAAATACTTTCAGAACAATGCTTTTAGAAAGCATTTCCATTTATTCTGAAGATTTAAAACCGATCATCCTTAAATTCTCGAAAGCACCGAAAGCCAATTTCATGTCGAGTCCGGATTTGGTAAAATACTTCCACATCGAAAATTACGAAGACGAAACTTCCTACATCGAAGATTTAGAAACCGAAGACCGTTTTATTTACCGTAAACAGACTTATATCATAGAAGGTAAACGCAAAAAGAACTATATTTGCCTGAATCTCGACAACGGAAAAAGGTATATTTTCAAACCTTTAGCAAGAGTAGAAAAATTAAGTTAAGCATGTCTAAATCAAACAATTACTGCGTTATTATGGCAGGAGGAGTCGGCAGTCGATTCTGGCCAATGAGTACACAGAAATTCCCTAAACAGTTTCAGGATATTTTAGGAACGGGCCGAACAATGATTCAGCAGACCTATGACAGAATCAGCCAGATTGTTCCTAAAGAAAATATCTACGTTATTACCAATAAAGAATATGTTTCGCTGACAGAACAGCAGCTTCCGGAACTGAAACCGCAGAATATCGTGGGTGAACCGATGATGAAAAACACTGCAGCCTGCAACATCTACATGGCAAAGAAAATTGCGGCTGAAAATCCCGACGCCAACATGATTGTGCTGCCTGCCGACCATTTGATTCTGAAAGAAACTACGTTCCTCCAAAAAGTGGAACTGGCTTTTAATCTGGCTTCAAAAAACGATTACCTCATCACGTTAGGAATTACTCCTACCCGACCTGATACGGGTTACGGCTATATTCAGTTCATCGAGAAAAAACATGCAGACCATTTTAAAGTGAAAACTTTCACCGAAAAACCAATTCTGGAAATTGCCAAAAGTTTCCTGGAAAGCGGTGATTTTCTTTGGAATGCCGGAATTTTTATCTGGAACGTAAAATCAATCCTCGCCGCCTTCGATGCGCATCTGGAGGAAATGTCGCAACAGTTTGTGAGTTGCGAATACAATACCGAAGATGAAGAACGTTGTATTGAAATGATTTATCCCAAAGTAACCAAAATCTCCATCGACAACGGCATTCTTGAAAAAGCAAAGAATGTTTACGTAATTCCTGCAGATTTAGGCTGGAGCGATTTGGGAAGCTGGACTTCGGTTTACGAAAATTACGATAAAGACGAAAACGAAAATACCGTGCATCCAAAACATGTACTTTTATATAATGCAAAAGGCAATATCGTTCAGTTCAAAAACAAAAACAAAGCAGCGGTTATCGATGGATTACAGAATTATATTGTGGTAGATACCGATAAAGCACTTCTGATTTGTCCTCGGGAAAACGACCAGCTCATTAAGGACTACATCCATGACCTGAAGAACGTTAGAAAAAGTGACAAATTTTTATAAGGCCTTACAAACAAAAAATTCTTTCATTAATCTGAAAGAATTTTTTGTTTGTATCACTATTTAATTTTATCGATAACCTGCTGAATATTAATTTCATGAAGGCAAGCCCAATCGCCACGGTAACATTTTTTGTCACCAAAGACTGAACACGGCCTGCAGGTAAGATCTTTTATATGAACCACATCATTTTCGCTCTGTCCGTAGCCAAGAAAACCCGCGTGAGGATGTGTAGATCCCCAAACTGAAATGCATCGCGTTCCTACTAAACTTGCTAAATGCATATTGGCAGAATCCATCGAAATCATGATCTCAAGACCTGCAATTTTTGACAGTTCTTCCTTTAAACTGAGTTTACCGGCAACATTTTCAGCGTTTGGGATTTGTGAAACCCATTTGTCAAGGGTTTCTACCTCATGTTTCCCTCCGCCAAAAAAGTATATTCTGTATTTTTCTGAAAGATGTTTTGCCAGTTCGAATGACTTTTCAAGGGGCAGCATTTTTCCTTCATGCTGTGCGAAAGGAGCGAAACCGATTCCATTTTTTTGTAATGAAACTGTCCTGTATTGATGGGATAAATCAACACTAAAACCTAATTCCCTGAAGACATCAGCATATCTTTCGCTAGTTTTTTTCAGCGGTGTTTTTTCCAGGTTCCAGATATTGGTGAGATGTTCTTTTTCATCCTTTCCCTTATTGATGACGGCGACAGGATAATCTTTCCGCCTAAAAATTCTGTTGAGTATTTTTGTCCGAATAACGTCGTGAAGATCGGCAACGTAATCAGGCTTAAATTCTGTGATGAGTTCTTTCGCAAGTTTCCGCAGACCGAAAACTCCTTTGTAATCATCAATATTTACTCCTTTAAAAATAAGATTAGGAACACCTTCAAACAAATCGCTGAAGTTTTTCCGCGTTACAAAAACAATCTGCACCTCGGGATTCTGCTCCAGAAATTCAGTCACGACAGGCACTGTCATCGCTACATCGCCAAAAGCTGAAAAACGGTATGCTAAAATGGTAATCACTTCTTAAGTTGGTAGGCAACGGCGTAAAACTTAATTTGCTTGGTCATGGCCATCAAGCCGTTGGCACGCGAAGGCGAAAGAAATTCCTGCAGCCCGATTTCCGAAATAAACTCAAAATCGGAATCCAGTATTTCCTGGGTTGAATGCCCGCTGTAAATAGAAACCAGCAACGAAACAATTCCTTTAGGCAGAATACCGTCGGAATCGGCTTCGAAAAACAGTTTACCGTCCCTGAACTCGGCATCAATCCAGACTTTAGACTGGCAGCCCTTAATTAAGTTTGCATCCGTTTTCTTGTCCTCAGAAAGTCCCTTTAGTTCTTTTCCGAGGTCAATAATATATTCGTATTTCTGTTCCCAATCTTCAAGAAATGCAAATTCTTCGATTAATTCCTGCTGTTTTTCTTTGATGGTCATCTTAAAATGTCTGTTTGTGCAAAGATAAGAATTTAGCTTTTAGGAGTTCCGGATTTAATTTTACCGAAAAGCCCAAGTAATCTGTTTTCTTCGTTTTCCCAGCAAAGTTGTGAGGCCGCATGATTTAAAGCGTCTTTATAAGAATGTTTCCCATTATTAAGAACCAACTGAATTTTTTCTGCAAGTTCGTTGTAATCCCGGATTTTTTCACCTGCTTTAAAATGGTCTGCAACTTTCTTCATTTCCGGAAAATCTGACACCACCACGGGAATCCTTGCCTGAATGTAATCTGATATTTTATTGGGCATTGAGAAATAATAACTCAACCCGTTATTTTCTTCGATACTTAATCCTACATCTGCTTTTCGTGTGATTTCGCGGAGTTTTTCCGGCAGAATTTTACCAATAAATTTTACTTTATCATCCAAACCTAAAGTTTTAGTCAATTCCTGAAATTCCTTCTTTTTAGGCCCGTCGCCGGCAATCCAGAGTTCTGCATTCTCAATTTTATGCATTTCAGGAATCATCTTATCCAGGCCCCGCGATGGATTGATAACCCCCTGATAGAGAATTATTTTCGGTGAATTTATTTTAGAATAGTTTTGTGGATTTTCGGATTTAACTGGGAAATTCTGAACTACAACAGGTCTTTCAATTCCGTAGGTCTTATGAAACCAGTCGGCGTAACTTTCACTGGCCGTCATCATAAAATTCAGTTTGGGAGCAATAAAAGACTCCAATGACCGCCAGATATTTTGGGTAAAGCGGCCGTTGACCGAGGGCATTTCGGTAAAAATCTCGTGGCTGTCGTACACCAAAGGTAAATTCAGCTTTTTTGAAACCAGATAATTGGGCAGTAAGGTATCCAGATCATTCGAAAGGAGAATAGTGTCCTGATCAGCTTTCTTCAGCAGTTCTTTATAAAGTTTCCATTGAAATTCCACATAAGCATACCGCAGAATTTTGGATTTTAATATAATTCTGGAAACCGGATAATCGCGTTTCAGATCAGGCAAACCACCCCAGTTATTCCCGATAAGTTCGATAGAAAATCCGTTTTCGGATAATGTTCTGCACACCTTTTCAACACGTTGGTCTGTAGATAAATTATTAAAAACGCTAACCAGAACTTTCATGAGAGAAATTTAGTCTTTTTTTACCAGATGATACCCCTGAATAATGCACAGAATGGCATTCGGAATAATAATAGGCCACAGATAATTACTGTAAATCCCATAAATCACGAAGAAAATACATCCGATGAGATTTACGATTCTGATTTTCTTGATGTCTTTCAGCACAAAACTCAATACAACGAAGAAAGAAGCGGCGTAGCCGATATAGTTGGTAATTTCCGGACTCATAATTAAAAAATTTAGGGAGACAAACGTAGTCATTTTCAGCGGAATGATAAAATATATCCTGCCATAAAGTCATTATTTAATTTTGGTAAAGTATTTGTAACTTTGATATGGCATGAAAGATTCGTTGCAGTCTTCATGCTTAAATAATGAATCAAAAATATGGATCATAAATTTTCAAACGGTTTGGATCAGGTGTTCCAACAAAGTAAAAAAGAGGCAAGACGTTTGCAAAGTGAGTTTCTTAATACAGAACATTTCCTTTTGGGAATGATTAAGACAGAGAACTCTGCAAAGGATATCCTGCAAAATCTGGGTGCAGATTTAACGCAAATTAGAAGAAAAATCGAAACCATGTCGGTGTCGGGACTTAATCCGTTTTCGGCAGAAAGTGATAAGATTTCTTTTACAAAAATGGCCGATCAGGCAGTAAAACGGTCAGAACTCGAATGCAGACAGTATCAGGGTTCAGAAATTAATACCGTTCATCTGCTTTTAGGTATACTTTATAAGTCGGATGACCCTTCAACCAATATTTTAGGCTCTTATGATATTGATTATGAAAGAGTAACCAAAGAGTATCAGACCATGCTTAAAAACTCCGGACAGGATCCGAAAATGAGCGCTTACGACGATGACGAAGAGCGTGAAGAATTTGGGCAGATGCGTAAACCTACCGGAAACATCGGCACAGGCAAAAGCAAAACACCGACGCTTGACAATTTTGGCAGGGATTTAACCTCGCTCGCAAGAGACGGCAAACTCGATCCTGTGATTGGCCGTGAAAAAGAAATTGAAAGAGTTTCGCAAATCCTTTCAAGAAGAAAGAAAAATAATCCGCTCCTGATTGGTGAACCCGGAGTTGGTAAATCGGCCATTGCCGAAGGTTTGGCTTTAAGAATTCAACAGAAAAAAGTATCGCGTGTACTTTATGGCAAGAGAGTGATTACACTTGATCTGGCAAGTTTGGTTGCCGGAACAAAATACCGTGGACAGTTCGAAGAAAGAATGAAAGCCATCATGACTGAGCTTGAAAAAAACCGCGACGTCATTCTTTTCATCGACGAGCTGCATACCATCGTGGGCGCAGGAAGTTCCACCGGAAGTTTAGATGCCTCCAATATGTTTAAACCTGCTTTGGCACGGGGAGAAATTCAATGCATCGGTGCTACGACTTTAGATGAATACCGACAGTATATAGAAAAAGACGGGGCTTTAGAACGCCGTTTCCAGAAAGTAATGGTAGAACCTACTACGGTAGAAGAAACCATTCAGATTTTAAATCAGGTGAAAGATAAGTACGAAGATCATCACAACGTGATCTATACCGACGAGGCAATTCTGGCTTGTGTAAACCTTACTTCACGATATATTACCGATCGTTTCCTTCCCGACAAAGCAATTGATGCGATGGACGAAGCCGGATCAAGAGTGTACATCAAAAACATGAAGGTTCCTACGGAAATCATTGAATTTGAAAAGAAAATTGAAGAAATTAAAGACCTGAAACAGAAAGCGGTAAAAGCTCAGGATTATCTGGAAGCAAGAAAACTTAAAGATGAGGAAGAACGCCTGCAGATTGAACTGAATATTGCTCAGGAGGCCTGGGACAAAGATGTGAAGGAGAAAAAAGAAGTCGTTACCGAAGAAAGCGTTGCCGAAGTAGTATCCATGATGAGTGGAATTCCTGTAACCAAAGTCGGTAAAAATGAACTCGACAAACTTTCTCATATGGATGAAATGATGAATGGCAAAGTGATTGGCCAGGAAGATGCAGTGAAAAAAGTGGTGAAAGCTATCCAAAGAAACCGCGCCGGACTGAAAGATCCTAACCGCCCGATTGGCACATTTATTTTCCTGGGAACAACAGGTGTGGGTAAAACCGAGCTTGCCAAAGTAATGGCCCGCGAACTTTTCGATTCTGATGAAGCCTTGATCCGTATCGATATGAGTGAGTATATGGAGAAATTCGCAGTTTCGAGACTCGTTGGTGCGCCTCCGGGATATGTAGGTTATGAAGAAGGCGGACAACTTACCGAAGCAGTTCGCAGAAAACCTTACGCAGTGGTGCTTTTAGACGAAATTGAAAAAGCACACCCCGATGTATTCAACATTTTGCTGCAGATTCTGGATGAAGGTTTTGTGACCGATTCTTTAGGAAGAAAAATAGATTTCAGAAATACAATTATCATTCTGACTTCAAATATCGGAACCAGAGATCTTAAAGATTTCGGTGACGGCGTAGGATTCGGAACTTCTGCTAAAAAATCGACCAGCGATGCAAGAGCAAGAAGCACGATTGAAAATGCTCTGAAAAAGGCGTTTGCACCGGAATTCCTGAACAGAATCGATGATATCGTAATCTTTAATTCTCTTGAAAAAGAGCACATCAGCAAGATTATTGATCTGGAACTGTCTAAACTTTACAAACGTCTGGAAAAACTGAACTATCATGTAGAGCTTTCTCAGGATGCCAAGGATTTCATCGCAGAAAAAGGTTGGGACAAAGATTTCGGTGCGAGACCACTGAAACGTGCCATCCAGAAATATATCGAAGACTTGTTGGCCGAAATGCTTGTCAACAAACAGCTTTCAGAAGGCGAAACCATCATGCTGAAGGTGAATGAAGAGAAAGACGGTTTGGTTGCAGAAACGCCAAAAAAGAAACAGAGCGCAAAGTAAAAGTGCTAAAATAAATAAACCCCTGTTAAATGATTGACAGGGGTTTATTTATTGATTTATCTAAAGTTCAAATCCAATAGCTGATGCTTTAAATTATTTCTTTTTCGTTTTTACTTTTTCAACTTCTTCTTTAATGAAAGGATATTTCAGTTTCATATCTTCGAGAAGATTGGGATCCAGATCTAAAGCTACATCCAGGGCTTTTCTGCCTTCTTTCTGGTTATTCATGTGGAAATAGCAGTTGCTCAACTGATAATAAATTTCAGCACGGTTGTGAAGCTTTGTAGCTTGATTTAAAACCGTAATTGCTTCTTCAAATTCACCGATGAGCATTAAAACTTCCGAATAAGCGTACCAATTATAAAACCGGTTTGGCTCGAAATCTACCAACTTTTTCAAGCAAACCAAACTTTCCTCAAACCGTCCGGAGTCGATATATAAAAACGCCAGCCTTTTCTGATAATCCAGATTGTTATCATTCATCGAAACAGCTTCTTTCGCAAAATGCAGCGCCTCTTTCATACTGCCCATTTCTTCGTAGATATACGATTGCTCCATCATCGAAAGATAGAACTGCGGATCGTCTCTTAAAGATTTCTGGAACGCATTTAGCGCTAAAACAGGCTGTTTGTTTTCTTTATAACACAACCCGATTTTATAGAATGTGAAGGATTTGGTGTATTCCAGTTCCAGCATTTCTTCATAAACTTCCACCGCTTTCAGCCACTCGCCCATCGCTTCATAACACGCTGCTTTATTGGCATATACGCCAACAGACTGTGGATTTATCGCGAGAAGATAATCGAACCCACGGATGGCTTCTTCGTAATTCTTGCGGTTGAAATAAAACTGTCCGTATTCGTACCAGGCAGTTTCAGAAAAAGCAAACTGATTCAGATATCCGTTAAGAAATTCAATCGCTTCATCACTTCTGCTCAGCTGATTATAGCAAAACATTACATTTTCGAGCGAATAATCGTCCTGCTGGTCATACTTTAATGCCAATTTATAATGCTTCAGTGCGTTGAACGGATCTTCCAGATTAACATACTCGTCAGCGATGAAATTGTGCAGGAAATTTTCTTCTTCCTCCAACTCCAAAGCCCTTTCACAATACGTAATCGCACGTCTCGGGTTTCCCAGATTCGAGTAGTATTTGGCACAGCACACCAGAAAATCGGTGCTTTCCATAGAAGCTTCCTGAAGCTCCTGCATTAGTTCTTTGGCCTGTGTATAATTTTCTAGTTCAAGTAAAACCTCAAACTTTTTAATTTTCAGTTCTAAAGAATTCGGATGAAGTTTCAGCGCATAATTGGTCGCCATTTCCGCAAAGGAAATATCGCCCATTTCAAGGTAGTAAATGATGATGTCTTCGTACTCTTCGGTCTCGAAGTACAGCTCATCATTGTTTTCTACCATTTCTTCGAACTTTCTAATGAGTTCGTTTTCAAAAAATTCTTCCAATTTATATTCTCAGTGTTATTTCCAAAAATTTGAAGCATGCTTACAAACTTCGGAAAAACGTTTTATTAATAATCTAATTTAATATAAAGATGATCTTAAATCAAACTTTTTATTTTTGTAATCATTTGGTCTCCCAAACTGTCGGCTTCTTCCTGAGAAAAAGCTTCGGTATAAATCCTGATAATCGGCTCGGTATTGGACTTTCTTAAGTGCACCCAATTATTATCGAAATCAATCTTCACGCCATCTACCGTAGAAACCTCTTCATTTTGATATTCCTTTTCCATTTTAGTTAAAAGTGAATCCACATCAATATCCGGTGTAAGTTCAATTTTCTTTTTGCCCATGAAATAGCTCGGGTATGTCGCTCGAAGTTCAGAAACTGTTTTGTTTTCGTTAGCCAGATGCGTTAAAAATAATGCCACCCCTACCAAAGAATCTCTTCCGTAATGAAGATCCGGATAAATGATTCCGCCATTTCCTTCGCCGCCGATGACCGCGTTTTTGGCTTTCATTAAAGTTACCACATTCACTTCACCCACTGCACTTGCAAAATACGCTGAATCGTGTTTTATAGCCACATCTCTCAATGCGCGGCTTGATGAAAGGTTGGATACTGCTACTCCTTTTTTATTTTTCAAAAGGTAATCAGCCACCGCAACTAGGGTGTATTCTTCCCCGAAAAGTTCGCCGTTTTCGTCTACCAACGCCAAACGGTCTACATCCGGATCTACAACGATTCCGAGGTCTGCTTTTTCTTTCTTCACCAGTTCGCAGATATCGCCCAAATGCTCCTTCAAAGGTTCCGGATTGTGAGGGAAATGACCGTTAGGTTCGCAGTAAAGTTTGATAACTTCGCAGCCTAAATGCTCCAAAAGCTGTGGAATCGCGATTCCGCCGGTTGAATTTACCGCATCTACAACGATTTTATATTTTTTGGCTTTAATGGCTTCGGCGTCCACCATCGGTAAATCCAGAATCTTCTGAATATGAATCGCAAAACCATCGTCTCTGGTTTCATATTTTCCCAAATCATCTACCTCAGCATAATTGAATTCCTCACTTTCAGCTAAGGCCAAAACTTCAGTACCGTTTTCTCCGCTGATGAATTCACCTTTTTCATTTAAAAGTTTCAGCGCGTTCCACTGTTTTGGGTTGTGTGAAGCGGTAAGGATAATTCCACCGTCGGCATTCAGTTCAGGAACCATCACCTCCACTGTTGGCGTTGTAGAAAGTCCCAGATCGATAACGTGGATCCCAAGTCCCTGCAAAGTTGCGGTAACCAAAGAATTTACCATTGCTCCGGAAATACGGGCATCACGGCCAACGACAAGGGTTAAGTCTTTCTTATTTTTATTGTTTTGAAGCCAGGTTCCAAACGCAGAAGCAAACTTCACCACATCCAGCGGTGTAAGATTTTCATTTACTTTGCCGCCGATGGTTCCACGGATTCCTGATATACTTTTGATTAATGCCATTGCATGATTGATTTTAAAACGGTTGATTTAAACTGAGGCAAAATTACGAATAAAAAAATCTACGTAAAGTGAACAGATTATGAACAGCAATCTGAATCGCAGCCCGGTTTCCCCTTTTTGAATTTATTGGGTGAAAAGGTTTTTTTCAAAATCTTAAAGATGGAGTAAGCGGCAAAAATAACAATTACCGCGACGAGCAAATATTGCAGAATTAAAGCGTTTTCCATTATTTAAGTAACTGATAAGTTATAAATGAAGCGAGATACGCGAATCCCGACATTCCGAAAAGCTGGATCAGAGTCCATTTCCATGATTTTGTTTCCCGGTATACTACTGCCAAAGTTGCAGCACACTGCATTGCGAATGCATAAAATACCAGAATTGAAATCCCCGTTGCAAAGCTGAAAACTTTTTCACCGTTAGGCTTTATATCGTTGCGCATTTTGTCGATAATACGTTCTTCCGGCGCCTCATCGTCCAAACTGTAAAGCGTAGAAAGAGTTCCTACAAACACTTCGCGGGCAACGAAACTTGTCAGTACTCCGACACCCATTTTCCAGTCGTATCCCAGCGGTGCAATGGCGGGTTCTATGAACTTTCCGGCTTTGGCAAGGTAAGAATGCTCCAGTTTTACATCGGTAGCGACAAACTCGTTTTGGTTTTGTTTAGGTCCTAAATAACTGAATACCCAGATAATGATGCTGAAGAAAAAGATAATTTTACCTGCTCCGGTGATAAAATCCCAGACTTTACCCAACATCAGTTTAAAATCGTACCCGAAAAGCGGCATTTTATACGAAGGCAAATCCATTACAAGGAACGATTTCGTTTTGTTTCTGATTACCGTTTTAAGTAAAAGTGCAGCAGAAAGCGCGGCAAAAAAGCCAAGGAAATACATTCCCATCAGTACCAACGCTTTATAACTTATTCCGAGAAAATAATGATCCGGAATGACCAAAGAAATAATGATACTGTAAACCGGAAGTCTTGCCGAACACGTCATAAAAGGCGTAACAAGAATGGTAATGAGTCTTTCCCTAACATTCTCGATATTCCGGGTCGACATTACCGCCGGGATGGCGCATGCAGTACCTGAAACCAAAGGCACAATACTTTTACCGTTGAGTCCGAAAGGTTTTAAAAAGCGGTCCATTAAAAATATAACCCGCGACATGTAGCCGGAATCTTCAAGCAGGTAAAGAAAATATAAAAGAATCCCGATTTGAGGGGCAAACATTGCAATTCCGCCGATTCCCGGGATAATTCCATTTGAAATCAGTGAATTGATTGGACCCTGCGGAAGATGTTCTGCAGTGAAAGATGACAGCCAGAAGAACGCATCGGAAATCCAGTTCATCGGATATTCTGCCAGGAAAAATACACTCTGGAATATCAGCAGCAGAATCATTGCAAAAACCACATAACCCCAGAATTGATGTACCAGAATTTTATCTAATTTCTCGGTAAGCAGTTCTTTGAAGTTGGGTTTTTTCGACAAAACCTTAGTAATAATCCGGTCGATATTCTGGTAACGTCTTATGGTTTCCTGAGTCTGTAAACGTTTGGGAACAAGGCATCTAATTTCGTCCTGATTGATCTGGTCATTTACAGATTCCAGTTTGCCAAGATAGGTATCGGATGCAAGCAGCGTCCAGACTTTATACTGGTTGCTTTCTTTTGTTTCGGCTAATATTTTAAAGACAAGCCCTTTCTGCTCCAGCGGAATTTCGAAAGAAACAGTTTCAGACCTGGAAAAATTATTTTTGAAAATTGCTTCGCGCAGTTCGTCGATTCCCAGATTCTGTTTGGCATTGGTGCGCAAAACCTGCACATTCAATTCTTTCGAAAGTTCTTCGAGATTGATGTTGATTCCTCTCCGTTCTGCCTGGTCGATTTGATTTACAACGAGTAAAACAGGAATTCCCAAATCCTGAACTTGCTGAAAAAGCAGTAAACCTCTTTTAATACTTAGCGCTTCCAGAAGATAAACAACGCCCGAATAATTTTGCTGTTCCTCAACTAAAAATTTGGAAAAAATAGCCTCATCTTCAGAAGTTGGGTACACACTGTATGAACCCGGCAAGTCGATTACCTCTACCTCTTCGCCTTTGTATTCGTAATTTCCGGAATGGCTGGCTACGGTAACTCCGGCATAATTTCCTGTTTTCTGGTTTTTGTTGCAGAGCAGGTTAAATACGGTTGATTTACCTACGTTGGGATTTCCTACGAGGAGGATCTGTTTTTTGTTTAAGATTTTCTGCATTTCTACTTCGCCTTAATTTCCGGAGAAAATGATTTGAAATTTAAGTTAACGGCTGCACGACAATGAACCGCGCTTCTTCTTCACGGAGGGCAATTCTGCTTTTTTCATCACCAAATTCCACGTAAAGCGGCCCGCTGAACGGCGCCTGATAAAGGATTTTAAAAGCGGTATCCGGCAGAAGACCCATTTCGATAATTTTATTTGGCATCTTAAGGTCATCATTTTCATAACCTACAATTTTTCCGAATTTGTTTTTCGGGAAACAGCATAATTTGTCTGAACGATCTCTTTTCAACACTAAAAATTTATACCGCAAAGATAGGTTATTTAAATTTAATCTAAATAAGGTTTTGTGAGGAAAATCGCAAAAAAACCCTGAAACACAATTATGTTCCAGGGTTGACAAAAATATAATTTAGCGTATGAATGAACTATTTTTTCCCTTTCGCAGGTGGAGCAGGAATTTCTATCGGATTATTGTTGGCTCCGTAGAAATCTTTCAGCATTTTTTCCTGCTGTTTTACCATATCGCCGATGGTAGTGTCGCTTCCGGGCATTTTCTGCGATAACATCTCAGGTTTCAGCAGCGGTCTTGTAGAAGCAAACGGATCTTTCTTAAAGTCATTAAAGGTTTTATCGAATTTTTCGCGGGATACTTCCTGAACTTTTCCGCCGTTTCCACCCGGAGAAATTGATTCCAGATAAGTAACTTCGTTAAAATTTTCAACTTTTTTGTTTCCTTTCAGTTCCCAGGAATAATTCTTTCCTTCATCTTCAATTTTTACGATAAGCCCCGGCAGGCCATTAAATTTATACGGGCCGTCCTGAAGCGGAATATCTGAACTGAACCACGCATTCCATTTTCTGCCGCCAAATTCAGTAGTTGCCTTCTGGGCATTGTAGCTCCCGATTTTTGCTTTCTCGTTCAGGATTTTCCAGTTAAATTTGGTGTCGTCATTATATCCGATATTCATCGGGGTAAAACCGCTGGAAATTCTTTCCACGTACTGCACTTTCATGTCGGGATAAAATTTATATACTTTCTCTGAAAATTTCGGCATCGTCACCATCTTCGAAAGATCTTTGAAAGCACCTGATTTCTGCATCGCATCTACCTGGATTTTCAGAACAGAATCCTGGGCAATCATGGTATAGTCGCGGTAAATTGATTTTTCTTTTGTAATGTCCAGAACCATCATTACTTTTTCCGTTCTTGCAGAATCTTTCTTTGGCTTGTAATTCAGTTCATAGAAGAATCTGTTCGCAGTTTCCTGCGCATTCATGGCAAAAAAGAAGGTCAATAAAAAAAGGCTGGCAAATTTTTTCATATTTCGATTTTAATAATTAGTGCATGGAAGGTTTCATTTGTTACAAAATTTTAAGAATAAATTATATTTTTTTGTGACTGGCATTCACCGATTTCGGCTTAATTTTATTTCACAAAACAAATTATTATGGAAACTTTGCCGAATCTTAAAACTGAATTTCAGCAGGAATATGAAACCACTAAAAAGTTCATTGAAAACTTTCCCGTAGGTAAAAACGATTATGCGCCACACGAAAAAAGCATGAAAATGATGCCGGTCGCGACGCATATTGTGGAAATTGTAGGCTGGCCGGAGATTATTCTGAATACCGAAAAACTTGATTTTGCTGCTGGGGATTACCAACCGTTAAAATTTACAACCGGGGAAGAACTGAATCAAAAACTCGAAGAATTTTACAACAAAAGCCACGCTGCATTGAACCAACTTTCTGAAGACGGCCTCAACGGAAAATGGGCAATGTACATGGGCGACCAGCTGTTGGCAGATTATACAAAATACAGCGCCATTCGCCATGCCCTGAACCAGCTTACGCACCACAGAGCGCAATTGGGCGTATATTACCGATTGAATGAAATTCCTGTTCCGGGAAGTTACGGCCCAAGCGCCGACGAACAGAACTTTTAGTTTTAATGTTTAAATAAATGATGAATACCGTTCTGCTGGTGCAGAGCGGTATTTCTGTTTAAGGAATCTTCTCGATTTTATTGTTGTTTCGGGACATTTCTTCTTTGGCGTTCTGCTCCATCGCCCGCAAAATCTCTGCAGGATCCGAAATTTCTTTGCCGCCCACATTAATTTTTACCTTGGAATTAGGACGGGAAAGGAGTTCGCGCATGCCCTGAACGGGATCGTTCTCGAACTGTTTCAGCTGTTTTACATACTGCTGCCGGTTTACATCGATGGGTTTCTTTTTGGTGAACGGAATATCTTTTCCCTGGGTGTTGAGTTCTTCAGTTTTGGCTTCTGTAATTTTTTTCAGGCCTTTCAGTTCCATTTTATGGGTGCCGGTGTGGTCATAAATTTCAACAATTAAGCCCGGCAATCCTGAGAATTTATAAGGTCCGTCCTGAATCGGAACATCGGTAGTGAACCACGCAATCCAGCTTCTGCCGGCAAATTCCGCAGTAGCCTTCTGAACATTAAATTCCCCTAACTTCTTCTTTTCGGGTGCAATCTTCCAGTTGATTTTGCGGTCTTCCAGAACTTTATACGCGTCGTTTCCTACGCTTGCAATTAAATAGGTTTTGTATTCGGGGTAGGTTTTTTCCACTTCATAATTAATTTCACCTCCCTGCCGCTGCCTCGATATTGAAACATTTTTCATTCCCGAAGCCAGCTGCTTTTTAATACTTTCCTGCACGATTGAATCGCTTTCAAAAGTGCTTTTGCTGTAAAATTTCGATCCTTTTTTACTGATGTCCAGATACGTCCATTCAGTTTTCAGACTGTCGGTTCTCGTAGAATCCGGCGCGAATTTATATTCATAAATCACCCTGTTGTTTTGCGCAGAAAGCATCAAACCAACAAATAAAAATAAAGCTGATAATTTTTTCATGATTTACTATTTAAAGTTGAACTTCACCGTAAACATCACCTGGCTTGGGCGGATTCTGATGGAGTTTACCGTGGTTAACAGAAACTGCGGATCATAAGTAATTCTTTCAAAAACGTTGGTATCGGCAATATTGAGCCATTTGATTTCGAAATCTATTTTCTTTTTTGCCCACGTGTACTGGTAAGAAAGGTCGTAAAAAGCATTGTTAAAACTCTGGTTTCTGGATTTGGTATTGATTTCGTCCCAGAAGAACCCTATTGTATGGTTTTCCAGCGGGTAAATGTAGGCCGCCAGATTGTGATTCCAGCCCGAAGTTTTGTTCTCGGTATTCTGGCTTGCATTCTTTTGAGTTGCCCAGTTCAGCGTTGCAGTATAATCTACGCTCAACCATGAAAAATAGGTGTTGTTGAATTTAACGCCCATATTCTGGCGGTTGATTTTAGACTCCTGAAGTTGGTTGAAAAATGAAAACGATTTAGAATCAGCATTTGAAAAACTTACCGAAGCATTGGTTTTAAACTTCGGAAAATACTTTCCTATTTCTGCGCTTTCAGTTTGGGTCTCCGATGTATTTTCAAGCGCCAGCAAGGTCAAAGAAGAGTTGAATCCGTCACCTGAAAACTTCTCAATCAAATTCCTTTTGTTCACCGAATAACCGTAACGCACATTGAAAAACAGGTTATTCAGTGGGTTACGGTATTCCAGTCTTGACCCGAGGTTGCTGTTTCTGTATTCCGGCATAATCATCGGGCTTTCGTAACTGTATCTTTGGGTAATCCCTAAAGGCGAGGTAAGCATTTTACCTTCGTAGAGGAAACCGAAATTCCCGAAATCGTTGTTCTGGCTCGCAAAAGCCCATATCTTGAAGAACGAAGCAAAATCAAGACTGGCGAATAAACTCGGCTCCAGCACAGATTTGGTGGTATGAAGGCTGTTGTTGCGCAGATTATCGCGGTACGTGATGTCGTAAAAATTAAAAGGAAGATTCAGGCTTAAATTAAAACTATTCGATTTGAAATTAACACCCAATTGCGTGTATGGCTGAATTTCGTTCCATTCGGTATCATTCTGAAAACTTTGTCCCAATCCGATATAATTCATCCCGTTAGAACCGGTTAAAATTGATTCTAAGTTATTGAAATTCAAATTAAGGCCCATTTCCGGCGTGAAAGTCCATTTTTTATAACTGAAACCTACCGACGCAGAATGATTAGCGGTAAAGGTCTCCGAAGAAGCATTTTGTCTCAACGTTTCAAACTGATTTGCTTCCGGAAAATTCCCGTTCGCATTCACATAACTTGCCGGTAAAATATCCATTGCCTGGCGGTCTTTTTGATAGCTCACATAACTCATCACATTGAAAAGCTTTTCTTTCCACGGCAAAATGGTGCTGAGGGAATTCTGAAAAATCCCTGAAGGTGAATCCAAAAACTGGTTTCCGAATTTATTGATTGGCGTACTGCTTCCGCCTACAGGTGGAAGAAAGTTATTGATGGTGGCATTCGTATCATTCCACGAACCGTTCCAGGTAGTGGTATTTTTAAAGAATCCTTTTTTGGCATTCTTCGTGAAAATCAACTCACCTTTACTGGCATTGGTATAAAAATGATTGGCAGATTCTGAAACATAGGTGCCGCCTGAAGGAACAATTGACGAACCGGGCTCATAAATTTCGGTTTTGCTGTCGGTTCTTTCGATGGCGTTATTGGTATAGCTGGCGCTGGCTTTCAGTTCCCAATCTTTACTTTTGAATGGTGTGGTTAAAACATTCGCCGAAAAGAAATGCACATTGTTCATTAAATATCTTTTCTCCGGCACATCGGGCACATTTGCGGTTTCCACACGCAGCCAGGATTTTGGTGAAGCCTGTCCCCGCCTGCCTTCCCAACGGTTCCCGAAGCCCAAAAGATTACCCTCTTTTTCCACACTTTCTCCGTTATTATTGGCTTTATAATTCACGACCCACTGGTTTTTCTGCCCGAAAAACATGGGCGTGAGTTTTACGTTCCAAAGCAGCGGATCCATTCCGGCGCCCACTTCTCCCCTGCCCGTCATCGTCACCGATTTTTTTAAAACTACGTTTAAACCTGCGTTCTCAGACGGCACTTTATCCTGAAGAATTTTTACGGGCTGGTGGTTTTCCATTACTTCAACTTTCTGAACGGCATCTTTAGGTAAAGAATTATTTACAGTGCCGTAACCGCCTTCCATTAAATCTTTTCCGTTAACATAAAATTTATTGATGGGCTCGCCCTGATAAAGTACGGAACCGTCTCCATTTACTTCAATTCCTGGAATTTTCTTTAAAACATCGGCTAAAGTACGGTCAGCTTTACTTTCAAAAGCTTTTAAATCATAGGAAATCGTATCGCCTTTTTTGGTGATGAGCTTGGTTTTAAGTTTCACCTCTTTAATTTCTGTCGCGTCGGATTCAAGACTGAAATTGAGGTTCTGGCTTGTATTTTTAATGGCTTTAAGCAACGGTTTTTGGTTAAAAGCCTTAATTTTTAAATCCAAATTCGCTTCAGACGACGTGAAAGTAACTTTATATTCCCCTTTCGAGTTCGATATGGAGTACGCCATAATAGCATCTTTTCCCTGCTCTTCAATGGTTACACTGGCACTGGGAACCGGCTGCCCGTCGGAATCAGTGATTTTTCCGGAAACGGTGGTTTGAGCAAAACCGATGACAGAAAATAAAATAGTTAATAAAAGGGAGGCGTAAAATTTCATGTTTTTTTTAAAATTAGTGTGCGGTGAGTTCAGATTGTTACATACCAAGCAACCCAAAGCAGTTTTTCAGCCCTCCAATCTGTTTCACGATTAGATAAAA
>JAHRWY010000208.1:0-4192 GCA_019104935.1 Kaistella sp. | reverse complement strand
GTAAAATGCTGGTCAGCAATTATTCGAAACTCATCATCGCTTCGTAGAAATCTTCTTCCATGATACCAAATTGCTGGCAGAGCAGTTTAATTCCGTTGATATTCTTTACCAAATTTGCGTCACTGGAACCAAGTGGAATTTCACCCATTTCAGTATTGATAAGAATTTTTTCACCTTCAGTTTTAAATTCAGCGTCGGAAAAAGATAATTTCCGGAAATAATTTTCGGCTTCATTTACCGTTTCTTCCCTATTTTCAGGATAAACCAAAACGCCGCCTGCTGTAATGTTTTTAAGAATTAATGACAGGTTTTCACTGTCCATTTCTGCTGAAATCAGCGCAATATTAGCTTTAAAATCTGCAGCTTTCTGAAGGTCCGAAGTTTCTAAAATTACAAAATCGCAATCCGTAATTTTACTCGTGCCGTTTGCCAGAATATAATCGGTTTTTTTTCCGAAGAAATCGAGGACATGCAAAACCAGTTCGGCGGTTTTAAGATAAGAGCTGTAAATTAAAACGCGCGTTTTATGTTGTGAATACGAGGTAATTTCTGAAAAATCGGTCATTATTAGCTATCGTTATTTTGCTTCGGCAGTTTTGGAATCAATAAGCTGGCGAAAGGTGTTTGCCACATTTTCCCAACGGGTTTTATCGGCTTCCATGATATAAGATGCATCTGATTTACTGGCAGACTGGCTTCCCTTTTTTACAACGATAGAAGTTGAAATATAATCGTAAAGTTTTTTATAATCTTCCTGAATCATTCGGAAATTGTTCTGCTCCAGAACATTCTGTATGTTATTGAGCTCTTCTTTTGAAAGTGTAAAATCTTTTTTAATGTTTTTACCCTGTCCTTCGAAGGAATAATGGGCGTTATTACCTCTGATCCAAAGGTTTTCGTAGATCGGTGACAAACCGCCGCTGCGGGAATAACTGTAATCGAAATCGGTATATTTTTTCTGTGTCGTACAAGAGGCGAGCGCCAGTAAAACGAAAAATGCAATAAATCTTTTCATTCAGAATTTTTTATGATTTTAAGGTAGATTTCTCTTCAGTTTTTTGAGCTTTTAATTCCTGGTCGTATTCATGCAGAACGTTGAAATCTTCGGTTTGTTCTATCGCGACCATTATTTTTGTTAAAATTGTTTGGGCATCATCATTGTCGTAATCAATATCCAAAGGCTTTTTGAACTCCATGGTTGGCTTCACACCGGTAACTTTTACCCGAAGTCCTTTCTTATCGAATGCACGGCGGAATCCATTGATTTTTATAGGAATTACGATGGGGCGTTGGTTTTTCACGAGTTTGGCTGTCCCTTTTCTACCCTGTGCAAATGCGGAGGTTGTTCCCTGCGGGAAAGTAATTACCCAGCCGTTATCCAGCGCTTTCATGATGTTTTCTACCTCGGTTAAATCCACCATTCTGTTTACGTTTGCACCTTCCGACCGCCAGGTTCTTTTTACGGTTACGGCTCCGGCAAGTTTAAAGATTTTAGTCATTAAACCTTTATTCATGGTTTCTTCCGCAGCCACATAATAAAAATCAACTTTAGGATTCAGCAGATAAACAGGATTTTTTATCGTGTTCAGATAACCGTTGTTTACCGAGCAGAATGCGTGATACATGGCGGCTACATCGGCGAAATACGTCTGGTGATTAGAGACAAAAAGTACGTTGGAATCGGGCAGATCAACCAGATTTTCGGTGCCGGAAATTTTCAGTTTGTTGAAGCCATTGAATCTTCTGTAAGAAACAATTCCTAAAATGAAAATGATTAATCTTTTCAGGAAATAAAGATTGCCAAATGCATCTGTGAAAATATTTTTCTTCGCCATTATCAATTTACATAGACCGCGAATTTACAAATTTTTCATCAATTTGCTGAATTCACTTAAAATCATTGAAGTCGCACCCCAGATAATATATCCGTTGAAATTAATCACCGGAACTTCCACGTCTCTGCTGCTTGGTAAGGCCATCATTTCAGGCTGTTCGGTAAGTTCCAGAATCGAAGAAACAGGGAATTCTATTAATTCCACGGCTTCAGCTTCCTGAAGAATGAACTGTGGATTTTTTTTGGTATACGACACAAATGGTCTTACATAAAAGTTACTTGGCGGGATATAAATGGGCGACATTTCGCGGATGATCCGGATGTAATGTTCTTCGATTCCCATCTCTTCTGCGGTTTCACGTTTGGCAGTTTCTTCGAAACTACGGTCGGTTTCTTCTCTTTTTCCGCCAGGAAGAGAGATTTGTCCGCTGTGACGGTCGCGTTCGTTGGTACTCCTTACCATCAGAGGGAAATACCATTCGTTATTTTTAAGATAAAGTACAATGTTTACTGCCGCAAATTTTGGATTTCTGGCTATAATTTCATCGTAAGAAAAAAGTGGACGGTAAGGTGGCGAATAAATCATGTGTGCGTTTTCGCCCGACAGTTCCGCACTCTGAATTTTTTTGATAAGATCTCTCCCGAAAACTTCCATTTAACAAATTTAGGAAATTGAATGCTGAAAGTGTTTTAAAAGAAAGTTAAAATTGATTTGAAACACTTTTCCTATTGCAGTTTTTAAGCTGATGTTTCTTGCTTTTAAAATAAGTTAAGCTTGTTTTTTGTTTTTCAATCTCAGCCTTAGTTTTACCAGTTCGTACCAAAGGACAGATATTAAACCGATCAGGATGCAAAGTCCAAGGTCATTAGCTGAAAGTCTTTCGAATAAAAAGAATTTTGTGAATGTTGGTACGTAAAGTAAAAGCAGCATTATTCCTGTAGTAATCGAAATAATCAGTAAAATGAGATTGTTTCTGTAGGCTATTGTCGTGAAGATTGAATAGTAAAATGACCTGTTTTGTAACGTTAAAAATATATTAGCAGCAACCAAAACCGTGAAAACCATTGTTCGGGTATGTGCCTCATTAAAACCGTTTTGTACCGCATACTGATAGGTAAACAAGGTGCCTGTAGAAATTGCCAACCCCTGAATAATGCTCGTAAGCAACTCCCTGCTGTTGAAAAAGGTTGTTTTGAAGGAGCGCGGTTTCTGCTGCATTGCGTTTTTCTCCATCGGTTCGTTTTCAAAAACAATAGAGCAGGTTGGGCCCATAATCAATTCTAAAAAAATAACGTGTACCGGTGAGAAAATATTTGGATAAATCCAACCCAGCACAAGCGGAATAAACACAGTAAGAATAATCGGGATATGAATGGAAATAATATACTGAATCGCTTTTTTTAAATTGGTGTAAATTTTACGGCCCATCGCCACGGCATCTACCATTTTCGACAGATCGTCTTCCATCAGGATTAGAGATGCGGCCTGCTTGGCAATTTCTGTTCCTCTTTTTCCCATAGCAATCCCGATGTGAGCGGCTTTCAGAGCCGGTCCGTCATTCACGCCGTCGCCGGTCATTGCTACGATTTGGTTGTTGGCTTTCAGGACATTGATGATCTTCAGTTTTGCTTCAGGAAACATTCTCGTAAAAATATTGGTTTCCATTACGGTTTTCTGGAGATCAGCATCTGACATCTGCATGAGTTCATCACCACTCATGCTTTTCTCTGAACCTTTAAAATTAATTTGCTTGGCAATTGCTTGTGTTGTGGCAGCATTGTCGCCGGTAATGATTTTTACAGAAATGCCTGCCTGATAGAAATTTTCTAAGACTTTAGTGATATTTGCTTTCGGAGGATCATAAAACCCGACGATTCCTAAAAATGTGAAAGGTAATTCCTGCTGATGTTGTGGGTAACTGTCACCTGCGAAATCGCTTTTTGCCACTCCTAAAACGCGGTAGCCTTCTTTAGTTATGGTCTCGATTGCATCTAATATTTTCTGTTTCTCTTCGTCAGACAGGTTGCAGACATTAATTATTGCTTCTGGAGCTCCTTTGGCTGCAATCTTTTTTTCTCCGGCACTGTTGCTGAAAATATGTGTCATCATAGGCGGTTTTCCACCCAAAGGATATTCGTGAACCATTTTGAAATGCGGCCGTTCATCTTCGGTCCCTAAATTTTGGTAGGCGTTATGAAGAGCGGTTTCCATTGGATCAAAGGGGATGGGTTCGCTCGCCCACATCGCGAAAGTAATGAGTTCTTTTTCTTCGGTTGTTAAAGTTTTTCCAGGTTCTGAAATCTGTTGGGTTCTGTGTGCGAAAATTTTAGCTAAACTCATTCTGTTTTCGGTAATTG
>JAHRWY010000262.1:0-8260 GCA_019104935.1 Kaistella sp. | reverse complement strand
TTGGTGAATCGGTTACGGTAATGGTCTTTGTGAAAGTACAACCCGAAGCATTTGTAAATGATACCGTGTAAACTCCTGCAGTTAAGACAGCAGTCTGTGTGGTAGAAACTGTCGTTGTTCCTTTTTTCCAGAGCCAGGCGGTATAGGTGGATTCAGCATTAAGGGTGATCGAACTTCCCTGACAAACAGTATAGGAATCCAGCAATGCAGTGGGTGTCGCAGCTTTCAGTTCTACATTTAAAGTTCCGATGACGTCACAGAAACCTGCTTTTTTAAACCGATAATAGAAAGTTCTGTTTCCGGTAATCGCCTGTGCAGCACTTATTGTAGGAGTATTCGCCTGAGCGTTTGCCAGGGTTGCGAAATATCTTACGGTTGCCGCAGCATCTGTGGTGAAAAGGTTTCTGTAGGTTGCCAGGTTGATGTTTTCCGTACCGTTCGCGTCGTTGTCGCAAACTGTTATTGTGTCGGCAGCTGCGATTAGCGGAAGGGTATTTCCAATTTTGAAATCAATCTGCTTTACTTCAGCGGGACAAATAGTTGAATAGGCTCTCACATATACCGTTGTGTCATTACTGTACGTCCAGTCGTTCGGCAGAAGTGTAGTGAAACCTGGTGAGAGTGAATATTCCACGGTAAACAGCGCCGCGTTCTGTACAATCAGCGGGGTAATGGTTGAGAATTTCACATTAATGATACCATCGAAATTATCATCACAGTTCACTGCATTGTAAGCTGCCATATTCCATTGTGGTTTTGGCGAATCTACTACGGTTACCGTCTGTCTGTACACACATCCTGAAGCGTTGGTAAGATCAACCCAATAGGTTCCTGCGCCCACATTTATGGTTTGGGTAGTAGCACCTGTGCTCCAGGAAATGGCGGTATAACCTGTCCCGACATTTAAGGACGTGGTGGAACCCTGACAAACATTTACGGTTGCCGGAAGTGTTGTAGAAGGTGTTCCGGTAGAAAGTTTCAGGTTCAGTGTTCCAATGTTTGCACATGAACCTGGAACCGTAATACGGTAATAAAAACTGCGGTCTGCGGTGAGGGACTGGTTCGCTGCTATAGGATTCAGATTGTTCTGCGCATCGCTCATTGTGTTGAAGTAAGTTACTGTAGTTCCCGGAGCACCTGTAAAGAAACTGAGATAATCCGAAAGGTTCACAGCTTCCGAATTGTCCAGATTCAGATCACAGACATCTTTGGTGACCGATGAATTAGTTAGTGTACTTTTAACCCCGGTCTTCAACTGAATTTCCTTGGTTACAGAAGGGCATCCGTTTGGCGCATCTACTTTAATCCATATTGAAGTATCTCCTGTAAAACTATAGACTCCCGTAATATTGTTGGTTAAACCGGCATCCGAATAATATTTCACTACAAAGTTGGAAGCCTGTACCAAAACAACCGGGGTAATTGTGGTCAAATCCACTTTATAAATTCCGTCGATCTTTCCGTCCACATCTTCATCACAGTGCAGTTTGGTGTAGAGATTTTCCTTTACCTCGGGGGCCAGTTTTGCACGCAGATCAATTTTTGCCACCGCAACACAGCCAATACTGTTTTTAATGCGGACATATACTGAGGTATTCGCTGTGGTATATCCTGTGAAATTAGAAATCCTCTCCGCAGCGATATCATTTTCAGCCCCGTTCTGGCTGGTAAAATAGGTCTTGGTGATATCCGTATCAGGTGAAACAGGAGCCAGTGTCAGGTTATAGGTAGCGATACCGTTGGTTGAACATTCTTCCAGAACTTTGTCGTACTTCTCAATCATTTTAATGGTGATCTGCACGGTTTCGCAATCAGGAATCGGACCGATTCCGCAGAAAGAAAATTTAAAAGTATCGGTTCCGCTTACGCCGGGAAAGGCAGTATAGGTTATTTTTCCGTCCGCAGCAATGTTCAGTGTTCCTTTTGTTGGCGGTGTTACGACCTGAACGGTGGAAGGATTTACCGCCTGGCTGCTTAAAGCAAATGCGGGGGTGATGGTCTCGGTGCCACAGCTGTTGAAGTCGTAATTCGTAAAGGTGGTGCAGTTATAGAATTTGAAATCCTGGGTCTGTATTTCTGCACACGATCCCTGTTTTACTTTTACGGCATAAATCCCGGCTTGTGGCGGAATATATGTAAAAGTATTGTTGGTGCCCGGAGCCGGACTGTAAGTTCCGTCGGGGTTTTTAATCAACCATTCGTAAGAATCGAAACCTTCTGTAACCTCCAGTTTAACTCCCGGCAAACATTCGCCTTCGGTTTTCGTGATGGCGGGTATAAAAGAAAATCCCGCAAAATAACCACCGTAACCTACGGCATCATTTCCTGCGGAGATCCCTGCGGTAACTGCTTTTGAAGAAAAAACCGCAATGTTGCCGTAAACCCCCGGAATTGAATACGTTACCCAGTTCGAATTACCCGAAACGTTGAAAGGACCATTAAGCGCACTTAGCACCATTGATGTCCCGTTTCGCTTCACATCTACAGTTGCCCCGCGTTCGGTAATGATATTAAGTTTTGTAGGGATATTTAAGATGCCTCCCGTATTAGAGTTAGATTGGAAGTAATTTTCATCAATGAGCCCAATTTCATCAATTTTTTTTGGTAGATAACAACTTAATGGCGGAATATAATTAAATCCCCCCGTCGCTATCATTGAGCTGCCTCCATCTCCCGCCAACAGTTGATAAACATATACATTTTTGCTGGTATTAATGCGCATGTTATAGTGATTGAAAGCCTGCAATACATAGGCAGTATTTTGCGTTTCATAATATTGTCCGGCATTTATTACTGCTATTGGCGTGGTGCTATTATTAAGATATATTTCTGTATTATCTTCAGTGGCTACAATGATTGCTTTTTCCATGCCGGAGTTTATGTCCCCATTACCTTTCATCAAAACAAATTCTTGCCCCAGTTTATCTACCGGAACACCTTGATCCATTAATATGTCTGTACTGTTTGCACTGGTGGTGACATATTGCCCGTTAAAATTTCCATTGGTGATCGTAACCGGTTTATCCGATGTTATTTTTGATCCGATAAAACTGTCTTTATTTTGATATTCATATGAGATTCCATCTATAATATACGATTGCCCTTTGTTAAGCGTGAAGGTAAAACTGTTGCCTAAAATACCGGGAGGGGTTGCGGAGAAAACGGTACCTGGCTTAAACCCTGCGACTGTTACGTTTGTGTTGTCTTCAGTCGCCATCACACTTGCCATAAAATTGCTATTCCCGTTATTTACTGTTTTTCTAGCCACAGCCATCACCGCCCGGAACTCGGTCCCTATGCCCGCAGTTCCTTTGGAGGTTAGTATTTCCGCATGATTGAAAATGGAAAACCTTAAACTCGCAAAAAATGGTTTTGATCCTTTTACATAAATCCCTTTTGATACAGGTCTAAATAAATCTGATTGGCTGGTTGTAATGATATAACTGCGGTTAACGTTAAATTTCCCGGGGTTATTTTTGCTGATGGTTACCGAGCCAATAATTGTATTATTGTTATAGAAATCCACTTTAAACGGAGTTGTTTCATTCGTAGACATGTAAATAGTTTGATAATTAGAACCGTTTACCGCACGATCCACCATCGGTGCAAACCAATGCTCCCGGTCGAGTTGGGCATAGGATGAAAACGAAATAAAAATGTAAAGAAGGAGTAAAAGTTTTTTCATGGTAAAATGTAGAGTTCTTTACAAATGTAATATTTTATTAATAATTTATAAAATATAGTTAATGATTGTTAACTGTATTTGGGTGAATTGAGCTTTTTCGTTGCTTATGCCTGAATTTTATGTTAACGTTTTTCCAACCCATATTACCTGAACTTAACCTTAAACCATTACAATTTCATTTAAATTTGTACGATAAATTCCACTATGAAACGATTATTTTCTGGACTATTCATTGCCATATCTGTTTTAGGGTTTTCTCAAACAGATACGGCACAGATTGTTGTTCCCGAACGGAAAAATACTATTCAGGCACTTTCAAAACCTTATGTGATTTTAATATCTGCTGACGGGTTCCGACATGATTATGCCAAAAAATACAATGCGCAAAATATCCTGAAACTTGCAGAAAACGGCGTCTCGGCGAAAGCAATGATTCCGGGCTATCCTTCGATTACCGGACCCAACCATTATACTATGATTACCGGACTTTATCCTTCGCACACCGGTTTTGTTGATAATTATTTCTTCGATAAAAAAAGAAACGATTATTTCGGGATGAGCATGCATTCTAAAATATCCGATGGATCCTGGCTCGGCGGTACGCCGCTCTGGAGTCTTGCCGAACAGCAGGGGATGCTGTCAGCATCTTTATTTTGGGTAGCTTCAAACAGCGACGCCGGTGGAACAAGACCTACCTATTATTACAATTATCACGAAAAATTCACCGCAGATGAGAAAACCAATATTGTACTGAACTGGCTGAAACTTCCGGAAGAAAAAAGACCGCATTTCATCACTTTTTATTTCCCTGAAGTCGATAAAAACGGACATTTATTCGGAACAGAATCTCCCGAAACCCGCGAAGCCGTAAAATTCGTAGATGAAAATATCGGTAAACTGATAGCGAAAGTTAACGAACTGCAGCTTCCGAATATGAATTTCATTTTCGTGTCGGATCATGGGATGAAGGATGTTGATCTTGATCATACGCTCGAAATTCCGGCGATGCTGCAGAATAAAAACCGGTTCATCACCATCAATTCGCAAACGCTTCTCCGTGTTACCGTGAAAAACGAAAATGAAGTAAAGCAGGTTTACCGCGAATTAAAGAAGAATAAAACCGGCGGTTACAAAGTTTATCTCACCGAAAAATTTCCAAAAAAATTATTTTACAACACTTCCGATGACCGTTTTGGAAGAATCGGACAAATTCTACTCGTTCCCGATGCTCCAAAAATCTTTCTGGAACCCAACGCTAAAAAAACACCCGGCAAGCACGGTTATAATCCTTTTAAAGTTCCTGAGATGAAGGCAAGTTTCGCAGCTTCCGGTCCGGCTTTTAAAAAAGACAAAAAGATTGGCAAGTTCAGAAATGTCAATATTTATCCGATGGTTGCTGAAATTCTCGGACTGAAAATCACAGAACCCATCGACGGAAAAAACTGTACAGCAAAGAAAGTCCTGAAGTGAAAATTCAAAAAAAATCCGGCTGAATCAATCAACCAGATTTTTTATAATGTAACGTTTTTGGTCTTTAAGCGCGAAATTATTTTTTCAGACTCTGCATATCAATTACAAAACGGTATCTCACATCGCTTTTCAGCATTCTTTCGTAAGCCGTGTTGATGTCCTGCATGTTGATCATTTCAATTTCCGGTAAAATATTGTGTTCACCGCAGAAATCGAGCATTTCCTGGGTTTCTTTAATTCCGCCGATAACAGAACCTGCTACAGATCTTCTGCCGCCAATCATTGGTGGAGTGAAAAGTCCGTCATCCATTTTGCCGATATAACCTACCAAAACTAAAGTTCCATTAATATTCAAAGTAGAAATGTAAGGATTGATATCGTGGTCGTAAGGTACTGTATCAATAATTAAATCGAATTTTCCTTTTGCAGCAGCCATTTCATTTTCATAGGTAGAAATCACGACAGCATCAGCACCTAAATTTAAAGCATCCTGAATTTTATCGGGACTTCGGGAGAATAAAGTCACTTCTGCGCCTAAACCTTTTGCCAGTTTAATCGCCATGTGACCCAAACCGCCCAAACCTACAACTGCCACTTTGCTTCCTTCTTTTACATTCCAGTGTTTTAGTGGCGACCAGGTGGTAATACCCGCGCAAAGTAGAGGTGCAACCGCTTTCAGATCAAGGTTTTCTGGAATTAGAAGTCCGAAGGCTTCATCAACCACAATTTTTTCAGAATATCCTCCGAAGGTATGTCCGCCAAGGAATGGGTCTTTACCATTGTAAGTTCCTGTAGAACCGTTCAGGCAATATTGCTCCAGGTCTTGTCTGCAGCTTTCGCATTCTCTGCACGAATCTACCAGACAGCCAACGCCGGCCAGATCGCCGACCTTGAATTTGGTAACTTCGGAACCGATTCTTGTGATTTTTCCAATAATTTCGTGGCCGGGAACCGATGGATATTTGGTGCCGCCCCAATCGTTTCTCGCGGTGTGAAGGTCGCTGTGGCAAACCCCGCAGTACAGAATATCAATTTCAATGTCTGTTGGGCGCACATCGCGTCGCTCGATCTGCATTTCCTGTAAGTCTTTATCTTTCGCTTCCGTTCCAAAAGCTTTTACCTGAGTTGTGCTCATATTTTCTATATTTTTTTGCTTAAAATTAAAGGTCAAATTTACTGAAAACACTGCGGATGTCTCCTGTTAAATCTTTCTTAAAATTCATAATAATTAAAATTTTTCCGTGAGATATTTCCAGTAACGTTTTGGGACATGCTGCACGTGAAGTTTCATGTTTTTTCTTGCTGGGATATTGGTTTTTGTAAAATAACGCTGCCAAAGTTTCTGGTATTTTTTCTCTTCTTCGTGATGTAGAAGTTCTGGGTTTTTCAAAGTGTTGAACTGCTCCTGTTCGGGATAGAAGAATTCAGTGTTTTTTAAATCGTAGATGATTCCGAATTTTCTTTTCAGGTCATAAATCATCCATTTTTGGTCTGCGTAACGGTCTTTAAAAAATTTAAAACCTACAGGAAGGACATTGAAATCGGGTTCAATCTTCGCGAAAAAAGTTCCGTCTTCCAGCTTCTCGAAACGCACAAAAGCGTGCAGCCGGTGAATTTCACGTCCCATACTTTTACAGATTTTAGAAATCTCCATGATATCTGCATCTGCAAAATTCTGAAGAATATTTTCTTCCGGATTTTTAACCGACTGTTTTACCGCGGACAGAATTAAATTCCCGGAATCAGGTCTTTCGGAAAGGTACACGAGCAAAAGTTGCTTCACACCGCTTTTTCCTAAATCATTTTCGAGTTTTTTGATGACGCGGTCAGCTTTTTCGCTGTCGGTGATGACTTCATGAAAGGTTGAAAAAATATCTTCAAAATAATGTTCATGACTTGTGATCTCGGCAGGTTCAAACCTGTATTCGAAAACCTCAAAAACAGCGGTCATCAAACCCTCAAAAGATCCGTCGTAAACCAAAGTCGTCATATCAGAAAAGCGAAAGCTGCTGTGAAAACGGGTTTTGGTATTTCGATTTCATGCCGGACAGAATGATTTTTCTGAAATGCTGCTCATCGATAAATCGGTTAAATATATTCGTGCTTTCAAATTCCACAAAATATTTGGCGCGGTTTACGGCGACGCCCATTTTTTTTAAATGTTCGAGGTTAAGTTTCTGGAATCTTCTTGCCATTAAAATTTTTGCTGTAGATTTCGTACCAACTCCCGGGATGCGCAGAATCATTTCTTTCGGAGCGGTATTGATGTTGACTGGGAATTTTTCTCTGTTTCGCAATGCCCACGCCAGTTTCGGATCGATTTCCAGATCAAGGAAAGGGTTGGAGGGATCCAGAATTTCATTCGCTTCAAAACCATAAAATCTCATCAGCCAGTCGGCCTGATACAATCGGTTTTCCCGCTGCATCGGGACTTGGGAAAAAATGGACGGAAGCCTGCTGTCCTCCAGAACAGGAACATATCCTGAGTAATACACCCGTTTCATGTTGAAATTCTGATAGAAATGATTGGCGACTTTAATAATCTTCAGATCCGTTTCATCTGTAGCGCCCACAATCATTTGGGTAGATTGCCCTGCCGGTGCGAACTTCGGAACTTTCCTGAAGAGTTTCTTTTCCTCTTTATATAGAATGAGTTCATTTTTTACCAGACTCATGGGTTTCAGCATTTCTGAATGCGACTTGTCCGGAGCCAACAGTTTCAGGCCTTTTTCCGTAGGAATTTCAATATTGATTGAAAGCCGGTCGGCGTAAAGTCCGGCTTCTTTCATGAGTTCGTCGCTCGTGCCGGGAATTGATTTCAGGTGAATATACCCATTGAAATTATGTTCGAGACGCAGTTTCTTTGCAACGCGAACCAATCTTTCCATCGTGGTGTCGGAATCTTTAAAAATCCCGGAACTTAAAAATAAACCTTCGATATAATTCCGGCGGTAAAAATTAATGGTCAGATCCACGACTTCTTCAACGGTAAAAGCGGCGCGTTTTACATCGTTGGTTTTGCGGGAAACACAGTACGCACAATCGTATATGCAGTGGTTGGTCAGAAGAATTTTAAGCAGCGAAACACATCTTCCGTCTTCGGTA
>JAHRWY010000189.1:0-2703 GCA_019104935.1 Kaistella sp. | reverse complement strand
CACTGCGGTCTTTTCCTTTGGTGTCATTGGGCCAGAAGCCGACCTGCGCCGAGCCTGACACCATAATCCCGACCGAAACCACCGAGAGTAATTTCTTTAACATGAAGTATAGTTTTCTGATTATTGGTTAAACCGGTAAATTTATAAATATTTAGGACTTAAAGCCGCTTATTCATAAAAATAAACGCATTTTTTTGCGCGGTTGCGTGTTTTTTGTCAATATTTGTATTGATAAATCACTTGCTATTGGCAGAAGTGGTTGGTTTACTGATTATTTATAATGGATGATTTTTAAAATCTTGCCGTCCCGGGGATCAATATCAATCTCAAATGTTCCTCCGAATTCAGGCATTCCTCCTGAGACTAACTTTTCTACTGTGCTATTATTTAAAGTGCCTTTCAGTGACCACACTTTATTTCCCAGCAGCCTGACTTCATATGGTCTTTGGTCCTCTATTTGAGATCGGCCGTATGTTTTGAATAAAATTTCTTCAGCGATATCAACAGCGGTTTCTTCATTTTTAACAGTGCAGCCGTCACAGTTGCTAACCTGCTGATTCAGCGCCGTATAACGGTCTGTACTGAAAAATGCGCTGTACACCGCTATTCCCGCAACCATCAGTATAAGCGCTATAACCGCTCTTTTCATTTTCATTTGATCTCTTTAATGATCTGGTTTCTCAGATCCGCTCAAAGTTAGCGTTCTTTTTTTATGAAAGAAAATACACTTTTCACAAACTCCTCACTATTTTCGTAGTAGAGCAAATGCCCGCCGTTGATTTTCGCCACGCGCTGGTTCGGGAATTTAAACAGTTTATAATGCTCCGGACCTACAGCATGATCCTGCGTTCCGGTCACTACCAAGACAGGGACTTTAATCCCGGGTGTCAGTTTGGTAAAATCACCATAGTATTCACTGATGTTCCAGACGTTATTCCGGAAGCCGTTTTCTTCCGGTCTTTTCTCATCAATTTTGTTCAGCGTATCCATGTTCTGCTGGCTGTCGGTCAGGAGTTTATACATCAGTCCTTTGTCATTCAGTTTGCCCATGGCTTCACCCAATGCGGGCATGTACTGTCCGTCCTTAATTTCAATTTTGCTTCCGGTAAGTTGGTTCGCATACAAAACCTGACTCATCACCGAATCGTTGAGGTAAAGTGTACTGCTTACCAGGATTAAACCTTTCAGATGGCTGCCGTATTTCGCTGCGTAGCTGGTTGCGATAATCCCGCCGAAAGAGTGCGCCATAAGATATACCTTGTCTGCGCCCAGCTTTTTACGGATATCTTCAATATCCTCCACCATGCGGTTTACGGAATAATCATTGGTTGCTGAGGCTCCGGAACGCCCGCTGCCGCGCTGGTCGTAATACACCATTTTGAGGTGGGTTTCCAAACGGTTGCCTTTCAGGTTTTCGAAGGAATCGCTCCACATGCCGGGGCCGCCGTGCACATAAATGCAAAGGTCGCCAGTGCCCGAAACTTTGGTAAAAAGTTTGGTACCGTCGGAAGTTTCAGTGAAAAAGGGGGTAGTAGTTTCTGCTTTTTTAGAAATCGTTTGGGCTAAGAATAACTGCGCCAGTACAATCAATACTGCGGAGAGGTACTTTGTTGTCATAGAAAAATGGTTATTAGTTTTAGTTTTTATACAGCGATTGGTAGCACCTCCGGTTTTTTTTGTTACAGGATCAAACAAAAAAAATAATAGAGAAAGCTTTGAGAACCGTCACTTAAAAATCAAACCACCGCCCCGCATACCTGAACACCACAAAAAGGAGATAGCCGTACAGCAAAACGACAGGCAGGGCGTAATACCATTTTGTCGGCAGTTTTTGGTTGCTGTTGATTTTCGTTTTAATATCGGCAATTACGTATTCTGGAATCAGACTTAAAGTTGTTTTAATGAGCAGGAACAATAATGAGGTCATCCAGCAGGCCCAGAACGGGGATGAAATCCGGAATCAGATCTATGGGACTCAGCAGATAGGCTATGGTGAGACCGGCCACGATCTTGGCTGAAAGTGGTGTGCGGGGGTCGAAGAGTGCGTGGTAAATGGGAACCGTTTCCTGCTTCAGTTTTTTTACGTTCTCTTTGAGCTTCTGCAACATGAACTTTAAAGTAACGAATTCTGTTCCATTTAATGCAACAAAAAATCAACGGATCAAATGTGTAACAAAACAATAATCTCCCTTACTGATTAAAAAACAATAACCGTGTACGAAAAACTGAGAACCCACCAGCTGAATCAATGGATCATCATCCATCTGCGCTACCTGTTAGGCGTAGCTTTCCTGCCTTCCGGACTTACCAAAATTGTAGGCAACAGGTTTACCCAGATTTCAACAGATCACCCGATCGGGTTCTTTTTCGAAGGATTGTACCGGTCAGGTATCTATTATAATTTCATTGGGGTTGCGCAGGTTCTTGCAGCTTTACTGTTGATGACCCAAAGATTCGCTACCTTAGGTGCAGTCGTCTATTACAGCCTTATTGTTAATATCTGGCTCATTACCGTCAGTCTGTCCTTTAAAGGTACCTGGGTCATTACCTCACTCATGCTTTTCGCCTGCACTATATTGATCGTCTGGGATTATCAAAAGCTGAAAGGGATCTTTGCCTACAACACCGCGCCAAAGATCACCCTATACCCCGATCCGGACCGCCTATGGCAGGCCGCAGGCATCATCTATTTCGTATTTATTC
>JAHRWY010000260.1:0-2628 GCA_019104935.1 Kaistella sp. | reverse complement strand
GCACGGCATTATCTGCACAAAATTCTGAACTATTGAATTTTATCCCGTATAATCTTCCACAAAACCCGGTTATAGCTTCTGAAGAAATTGATATGTCCGACCTTTTTTTCTGGAGATTCAGAGACTTTTATTTCTCTGTAGGTTTTCTTCATATTAGGATATGAATTGTTCATCAGACTCTCCATCCCCTTCATCGTCACCCACGAATCGTCTTCTGCGTGTATGATAAAAGCTTCCTGATTTAAATCTTTTGAGTAATCTTTTTCAATTTTTTCATAAAGCCTGCCGGTGGATTTTTTATTGAGAATCAAGATGCGCCAGTCATAAGCGCTTCCTTTTGGTAAAGATTCGCCCAAACCAAACCGGTGCGCCGGAAAATATCCCTTTAAAATTACCGTTACCGGAACCGCAATGCCAAATCCCAGCGCTGCAGTAACCGCAACCCGCCAGGAAAGATGGCCGATATATGCATCCTGGGTTGCGACGAAAATGAATTTTTTGAAAATTACTGAATCTTCATTCATTCCTAAAATCAGCGCGCCTACGGAATGACCGAGACAAAATTTGGTGTAATCCGGATAATTTTCTTTGATGAAACTGGTTATGGTTTTGAAATCTCTAGTTCCCCAGATCCGCATGGACGCTTCGAAACCTTTCATTTTCCTGGGCTTGGACTCGCCGATTCCTCTGTAATCATAGGTAATTACGGTGAAACCCTGCGCTGCCAGATATTTAGCAAAGGAAAAATAAACCTGCTGTCTGACACCGGTCGCTGAATTAATTACCAAAAGCTTCCGGTTCGGAATTTCGGGCTCAAAAATCTTTACGGATATCGGAAACTGATCCGGAGTCTGTAGAACTAATTCTTTCATTCAAAGCAAATTCACTGAATTTTAGTGAAAATCAAGCTCTAAATTTACTGAAATATTGATAAAAAGAAAGGTTTAAAGTATGCCGTCAATAGCAATTTTACGGTCACGAGAAGTCTTTAAGGTAAGGAAGACCGCGTTGCGAGCCTCTGTTTTTTGTTACTTTCAGCGAAACATCATTCCCGAATTTTACCGAATCATCCACAGTATTTCCGTGACAAAGTGCAATTGAAAGACCGGATACAAAAGCATCGCCCATTCCCAGTTTATGCAGAACAGAATCGTGATCGTTTCGGTAATATTTCATTTCGGAACCATTGAAATACGTGGTTGAATTAGAATCATCGCGCACAAAAAGCTTGTTAGGATACTTTTTGAGGATATCTTCACGTTTCTCTTCGCCAAAAACAATGGATAGCTCGTTGCTTTTGGCCACGATAAAACTTGCATTTTCCAGAACGTTAGCAGAAAGTTCTTTTGCAGGCGAAGCGTAGATGCCCACTTTCAAATTGTTTTTCTTGGCAAGCTCTACGGTAAACTCCACCACATCCATCGGAATTTCAAGCTGAATCAGCACCAAATCAGCCGTCTGAAAAAACTTTTCAGCTTCGGCAACATGCTCCGGTTTCAAACAATAATTTGAAGCGGGAACTACAACGATAGAATTTACGCCGCCCGCTGCGGTTACGTACGCCGTTCCGGAAGCTGCCTGTTCTGTTTCTGCCACAAAACCTACGTTAACTCCTTCATCAACTAAATTCCTCAGGATTTGCTGACCAAAGGGATCCATGCCCACACAGCCAATGAAATACACACTCGCACCGAGTCTTGCGGTTCCTACGGCCTGGTTTGCACCTTTGCCGCCAAAAAAACTTTCAGACCGCAGTGCCATCACCGTCTCATTGGGCTGAGGATGATGCTCCGTATTAAGAACCAAATCGATGGAGGAACTGCCTACAACAATAATTTTCGGTTGCTCAGAAGTGATATTCATTGTTTTATCTGGAAATTTAAATATTGCAGAAATATTTCAACAGCATTTTTGGATTAAGATTCTGCTGACTGCTTAACAAAACTATTCTTTTAATTGCAGATGAAGAAATTATTTAACTTTTAATTAACGCCGATTTCAATGAATTCCGATACAAGTTTTACCGGCTCACCATCAATGCCGAAACCGATGTAGCTTGCATAAAATCCTTCGCCATAACCCGTTTCAAAAGCGAAAATATTTCCGGCCTTATCTTCGTCCGGTTTCAGGAATGCAAACTGATCGATGGCTCCGTTTTCATCAAAAAAATGTTCGTGAAAAAATTCTTCGTAAATCCCCATAAATTCCGCCCCTTTTCGGTGAAACAACCGCTTTTCAAGATGATTGAGGCAATCCTGGGTTTCTGCATCCATAAAACAGCCCATTCCGCTTTCTACCGGATAACCGAAGATTTCTTCACCTTTCAGTTCTTCGATATTCTGTCCGTCGGTTGTAGCGAGTTTCCACTCAGAAATCTGGGCGTCGCTGAAAACAATTTCCACGTACGCAATACAGTTGCTTTCTCTTTCTTTGTGGACCAAAACCGGAAACTCACCCTGAGGGAAATTTACTTTAAAAGCGGCCATATCGTTCATGATCAACGGATCACAGGCCACGATGCTGCCGGTAGAAAGGTGAATTTTACCCGCATCGAAAGTTTCGATTAAAGGACTTTCAACAAAATTTTTGTTGAAGAGTTTAGCGATATTATCAAGATGAGTCATCTGT
>JAHRWY010000177.1:0-5798 GCA_019104935.1 Kaistella sp. | reverse complement strand
AATCCAACAATTTCTTTCGATTTTCGATTCATCAAAAAATTTAAAAAGCACTTATGAATAAAGTCATCATATTTTCAGCCCCTTCCGGAAGCGGCAAAACCACTTTGGTAAAACACTGTCTACAGCAATTTCCGCAATTGCAGTTTTCCGTTTCAGCGACTACCAGAGCTTTGAGAGGTGAAGAAATTCACGGGAAAGACTATTTTTTCCTTTCGGTAGAAGCATTTAAGAAACTGATTTCAGAAAATGCTTTCGTGGAATACGAAGAAGTGTACCACGATAAATTCTACGGAACCCTGAAATTGGAGGTCGAAAGAATCTGGCAAAGCGGCAAAACCGTTATTTTCGATGTGGATGTAAAAGGCGGGATTTCCCTTAAAAAATACTTCGGCGACAAAGCCCTGTCGGTTTTCATTATGCCTCCGTCAGTTGAAGAGCTGGAGCGAAGACTGGTTTCCCGCGCCACCGATGATCCGGAAACCATCAAAACCAGAGTCGCTAAAGCTTCTGAAGAAATGACGTTCAAAGACCAGTTCGATGTAATCATCGTCAATAATGATCTTGATGAAGCGAAAAATACAACAGAAAACATCCTGAAAAACTTCCTTCATTCATGAAAATTGCCATTATCGGCTGCGGATGGTTAGGCAAAAGGTTGGCGAAACATCTTACCGGCCGTAATCATCACGTCATCGTGACGACCACTTCTCCTGAAAAAGTTGAGGAGTTAAAGGAGGTTGCGGCAGAAGTTCATGTGCTCGATTTCAGTAAAGATTTTGACGCAGATTTCCTGAATGCTGCCGAAGTTGCTATTTTCAGCATGCCTGTTTCCCGCCATTCCTGGATTGAAGGTTTTAAAAAATTGGGAACTCAGTTCAGAAAAACCCTGTTTTTCAGCTCTACCGGAATTTATCCCCAGCAAAACGGAATTTTTACCGAAGAACATCGTGAAAATCTTCGCGGAGATCTTCTGGCTTCAGAGCAATTGGTTAAAACCAAATATCCTGAAACCATTATTCTGCGTTTGGGTGGTTTGATGGGTGACGAAAGATCCCTGAAGAATTTTTATGCAGACAGACAACCGCCTGAGCCCGAAAAAAAAGTAAATTACATCCATTACGGAGATATTTCAGCAATGGTAGAACTTTTGCTCACTGCGGACCATCAAAATAAACTTTATAATATCGTAGCACCGGAACATCCTACGGTTCTTGAGATATTAAACGGTGATAAAGAAGCAGGCAAATCCAGTTCAAATGAAGACGGCGACCGAATCATCCCGTCGGATCTTTTCATTAAAGAATTTAATTATAAATTTATACATCCGAATCCTAAATATTTTTAATCATGAGTACAGCGAATTTAGATAAAGCAAAATCGAATCTTCCGGTGAGGGGATTCTTAAAAATAGATGATCTTGTAATTCCTCAGGGCGAAGAACTAGTACAGGCCATTCTGGATCTTAAAAAGGAAAAAAATGCAGTAATCCTGGCGCATTATTACCAGCCGCCTGCTATTCAGGACATCGCCGATTTCTTGGGAGATTCGCTTCAGTTGGCGCGTCAGGCAAAGGATACCGATGCCGACATGATCGCGTTCTGTGGGGTACATTTCATGGCCGAAGCTGCCAAAATCCTGAATCCTACAAAAAAAGTGGTCCTTCCGGATACCCAGGCGGGCTGCTCACTGGCCGACGGCTGCAGCGGTGAAGGTCTCCGGGCCATGCGCGCAAAACATCCCAATGCGCTTATCGCCACCTACATCAACTGTAACGCGGAGACGAAAGCAGAATCTGATATTATTGTGACCAGCTCCAATGCGGAAACCATTATTAAATCACTGCCCGAAGACCGCCCGATCATCTTCGCACCCGATAAAAACCTTGGTGCTTATTTAGCAAAAAAAACCGGACGCGAAATGATTCTGTGGGACGGAAGCTGCATCGTACACGAAGCCTTCTCCATGGAAAGAATCGCAAAACAGCTGGCAGAACATCCCGATGCCAAACTGATTGCGCATCCTGAAAGCGAATCTGCGGTGCTCGACCTGGCGCATTTCGTAGGCTCCACCTCAGCATTACTGAATTACGTGGAAAAAGATGACTGCCAGAGATTCATCGTGGCGACTGAAGAAGGAATTCTTCACGAGATGAAAAAACGTGCCCCGCATAAAGAGCTCATTCCGGCTTTGGTTTTCGATGAAAGCTGCAACTGTTCGGAATGTTTTTACATGAAGAGAAACACAATGGAAAAACTGTATCTCTGCATGAAATACGAATTGCCCGAGATTTTAATTGAAGAGGAACTGCGCCTGAAAGCGCTGAAACCCATCGAAGCCATGCTTGAACTGAGCAAGCCGATAAAATAATTTGATGATGTGCTGATGTGCTGATTTGGTAATTGGGCATGCAGCTAAAAATAGAATAAGAATGACCTCTAAAATAATTTTCGACCACCTGAAAATCTACGCCTATCACGGCGTGATTCCTGAAGAAACCATCATCGGAACCTATTTCATACTTAATATTGAAATTCACGCTGATCTATGGAAAGCTACGGAAACTGATGATCTGCTCGACACCATCAACTATGCAGAAATCAATACGCTGATTCATGAGGAAATGAAAATTCCGTCGCAGCTGATGGAACATGTCTGTGGCAGGATCATGCGGAAAATTAAAGACACCTTCCCGCAGATCAGCTTTATTTCAGTAAAAATGACGAAAACAAATCCGCCAATGCAGGGCGAAATGGAGGGCGTAAGTGTACAGTTTGAAAAGCAGTATTAAAAAAATAGAACTAAACGGGCTAATTGCCCGTTTTTTTGTAGGTTTAAAAAATATTTAAACAAAACTTTAATTCTTCAAAGCCATCACAAGAGGCACAAAAGAAGACGATATTTTCAGTAAATTTGCGTGGGCACTAACTTCTTCATGCCTGTAAAATTCATCATAAAGATTAAAAATCAATGAAATATATTATACTTTCATTAATCTCTGCCATGCTCCTCAGCATCTCCTGGCCCACCTACGGAATCCCGTTCTTCATTTTTTTCGCCCTTGTTCCTCTGCTGATGATGGAACATGAAATTTCGAAATTCTCTGAAATCAAAAACAAAGGCAGTCTCATTTTCGGACTTTCCTATATCTGCTTCCTGATCTGGAATATCGTAACTACAGGCTGGCTGTACGGCTCCAAAAATCCGGATGGTACACATTCGCTTTTTGCGGTGGCAGTTCCGGTCATCCTTAATTCGCTTTTCTATTCCTTTATTTTTCAACTTTACCACTGGTACAAAAATGCGCAGGGCACCTATTGGGGGCTTACTTTTTTTGTCGCCATCTGGATGTGTTTTGAGAAATTTCACCTCAGCTGGGAACTGACCTGGCCGTGGCTGAATTTGGGCAATGTGTTCGCAGATTACCCGAAAATCATCCAGTGGTACGATACGCTGGGCGCTACGGGTGGAAGTTTCTGGATTTTACTCATCAATGTGTACGCATTCTATACGCTAAGAATCTGGGAAGCCGGCCGCAAAAGAAAATCTTTAATCATCAATTCCTCGGTTTTGGTGATAGCCATTGCCGTTCCGATGCTGATTTCTTTGGTGAAGTACAATAATTTCGATGAAAAACCAATCGGTTCCGTAAATGTGCTCATGCTGCAGCCCGAACTTGATCCTTACACCGAAAAATATTCGAAAGACAGTTTAACCATTCTGAATGATTTACTTACGCTGGCGGAGACCAATTCCAAAGGACAGATCGATTATTACATCGGTCCGGAAACCTCGATTCCCGGCTTTGGTTCCATTTCTGAAAACGGTTTCGGGGAAAGCATGCTCCTGAATACGGTAAAAGGTTTTCTCGCCAAACATCCGAAATCTGTTTTCGCGACAGGGATTTCTTCCCACCGTTTTTATGCGGATGAAAATGAAAAGTCTGAAACCGCTTACCAGACTTCACAGGGCATGTATGTCGACAGCTATAATTCGGCTGTTCAGATCATTCCGAATCAGAAAGTGGAGGTTTACCACAAAGGGAAACTGGTTCCCGGCGTTGAAATTTTCCCATATATCAACGTACTGAAACCGCTTTTAGGTGATGCCATGCTGAATCTTGGCGGCACCACCGCTTCTTTAGGAATCGATAAGGAAAGAATCGCATTCACCAACCCTTACAATCCCGGAAAACTGGCTCCAATCATCTGTTATGAAAGTATTTACGGCGAATTTGTAACGGATTATGTAAAAAAAGGTGCCAACTTTCTGGCCATCATGACCAACGATTCCTGGTGGGGCGTTACCCAGGGCCACCAGCAGCTCATGGCGTATGCGAGACTGCGCGCGATTGAAACCCGCCGCGAAATCGCCCGTTCCGCAAACAGTGGAATTTCTGCCCACATCAATGCCAGAGGCGACGTGTTGGCAGATACACTTTATGGCGATAAAACTGCCCTCTACGCGAAAGTTAATCTTTACGACGGAATGACTTTTTATACCAGAGCCGGCGACCTGCTGTCAAGAATTTCTGTTTTCATCCTCGGATTCCTCGTGTTTTACACGCTGATTAAGAAATTCCAGAACAGGAAGAAAGGTTAAAGTTAAGGTTGAGTTAAGAATTTTTCCTGAAATTGTAATGGTTCATCAGAATCCGGATTTCGTTGAATTCAAAATCATTCGGCAGGATTTTCTTCCAGTCGGATAAGGTTTCGGCGCTGTTGTTTTTTTTGAATTCTTTTTCGAAGGTTTTAATCTTTTCTTTATCGAAAACCCTCGTAAGATCGAGCAAGCCCTGATCTGCGAATTTGGCCAGATGGCCGTAAATGGTTTCGGTCACCAACCCGCGTTCTCTGGCAATTTCCGGGATGGTTTTGCCCTCCTCAAAAAGCTGGAAGGTGAGGATGTGCGACGGAATTTTCGCAATTTTAGTCGTCACTTTCACATCATTCTCGGGATCGAAAAGCTGCGTTTCCAGCAAATGAAGGTCTTTTAAACCGTTCAGATAATCTTCCAGATCATCCAGAAAAACGCGGAAATCTTCGTTATACTGTTTCAGCCCTTTCACGCCTTTACTTTCGGCATAAAATTCTTTCAGCGGACTGAAAATCTTCGCATTTACATTCGTAAAAAAGAAATTCACCGCCCCTTTTGCCTTGGCTTCAATCTCACTCCATTCCTCTTCGCCATTGATGAATTTGCGCGTTTTCTGCTGAATGATTTTTTCGAATTTTTCGCAGACTGACGCAAATTTTTCGGTTTCGGGTTTGATGGCGTGATAAAGAAATTTTACTTTCTCTTTATCCAGCGTTTTGCTGTGATTCGCCGAATTATGCCATTGCTGCAACGCAGGCAGAATCCACTTACAGTCGATCCTGTTGATGATTTTATGGATGCTGTAATCGTATTTTTCTGTATTCAGAATTTCTTCGATGCGGTTATTGGCATTGGTTTCATCCTGAAATTTTGAAACCCGCCGGTCCGAAAAAATAACTTCAGGCGTAATTTTCGATTTCAGCACGATTCCTTCCAAAGTCCGGCAGCGGGAAAGCGCGACATATACCTGGCCAGAAGCAAAAGATTTTCCGGCATCGATGATGAGCCGGTCGAAAGTAAGGCCCTGGGATTTGTGAATCGTAACCGCCCACGCAAGCCGCACCGGATACTGCTTGAAACTTCCCAGCACCTCTTCCTTAATGCTTTTGTCTTCACCCAAAGAATAGCGTTTCTGCTCCCAGGTTTCTTTCTTGAGTTTATAAATTTCGTCTTCACCGTCGATGATGACGCTGATTTCCTTTTCG
>JAHRWY010000174.1:0-4118 GCA_019104935.1 Kaistella sp. | reverse complement strand
GGAGACATTGTTCCGCGCGAAGAGATCGAAATTAAACCGAATATGTCGGGAATTATCGATAAAATCCTGGTTGATGAAGGCGATCATGTTACTGCCGGACAACTTATCGCGACATTAAGAATTGTCCCAAGCGTACAGAACGTGAATGCTGCCCAGCAGGAAATTAATAATGCAAACCTGCAGATTAGCAATGCACGGGCCAATGTAAACAACCAGCAGCAACAATATGCCATGCAGCAGCGGCTTTACGCACAAGGCGTTATTTCTAAACAGGAATATATTACAGCTCAGCAGCAGTTACAGTCGACCCAGCAGCAGTTGAGAAATGCCCAGCAGCAGCTGCAGACCGCCCAGAAAAATCTTCAAATAGCCAAAACAGGCGCAACTCCGGAACTTGCAGGTTTGGCTACCACGCAAATCCGCTCAAAAGCCAACGGAACCGTACTCGAAGTTCCTGTAAAAGTCGGAAGTCAGGTAATCGAAGCCAACTCTTTCAACGCGGGAACCACCATTGCATCCATTGCGGATTTAAATTCACTGATTTTTCAGGGAACCATTGATGAAGCACAGGCCGGAAAACTGAAAGAAGGTATGGAAATGAACGTGGTGATCGGAGCTTTGCAGAACAAAACTTTTCCCGGACGTGTAACCATGATTGCGCCAAAAGGTAAAGATGAAAACGGAACGATAAAATTCCCAATCGAAGGCGATGTTTTCAATAAAACCAACGAATACATCAGAGCCGGCTTTTCTGCCAACGGAGAAATTATCCTGAGCTCTCAGAAAAATGCGCTTCTCTTGGATGAAGCTTTAATTCAGTACGAAAAAGTGAACGGTAATGACAGTCCTTTTGTGGAAGTGAAACAACCCGACGGGAAATTCAAGAAAGTTAAAGTTAAACTCGGCGCAAGCGACGGAATTAATGTTCAGATTTTATCCGGGCTTACCAAAGATTCTGAAGTGAAAGTATGGAATCCTTCCGACAAAGATAAAGAAGCACTGAAAGCGCAAAAAGAAAAATAAAAGCTGAAAACTGTATTAAATCCCGGAATTTTTCGGGATTTTTTTGTTGGTTTTTTTGAAGAGCACTGCAATATTCAGAAACAGAAGAAGCAGGTCCAGCGTAATCCAGATCGCAGTTTTCATGTTATCAAATTTCAGTATTTCGATTTGGCTTCCTGCAATTTCCGAAAGTTTCTGGCTTTGGTTGATGTAGTTCTGGATTTCGATAATCTGATCCTCGTTTTTGTTCGGAACCGCATGTTGGGAGAAATAGACCATGTTTTTTTTACCCATAAATCCGGCAATCCAAAACTCATCAGAATTGCTCATATCCAGATATTCAATTCTGTAATAATTACTGCGGATACTTCCCACGTGTCCTGTTTCATAAACTTTCGGCGCATCTTTTTCAGTATTGATTTTAATCAGATAAAAATCCAGCGGGAAAGGCAGTTTATTGATCATCTGCACGGTTAAAGCATCCGCCCGGAATTTAGTAAAGCTTTTTGTCACAAAATAATAAGTGAAAATACCGATGCCGGCTACCACAACAAAAATCCGGAACGCCTTTGCCCAGGTTTTGAAACTTCCGGTTTTAAAAACCGACAGCATTAAGCCGGCACAAAGCGCAACAAACAAAAGAAAAAACACGTAAAACATGCCGTAAAGATAAAGAAAAATTGGCGCAGTTGATTTGCTGCGGAAGAACAGGTTTTTGTTTAAATTATTTCAGATCCTAATTTATAATTCCATGTAAACCTTTACCCGTTCCACTCTTTGTAAAATTCATCAAGGAATTGCAGCATGAAATCATGTCTTTCTGCAGCGATTTCTTTCCCTTTTTTGGTATTCATTAAATCTTTCAGCAAGAGCAGTTTTTCGTAGAAATGATTGATCGTAGTGCCTTCATTTTTCTTGTATTCCTCTTTCGACATGTTCAATTTTGGCGGAATTTCAGGATGATACATCAAATTATTTTTGAAACCCCCGAAATTGAAAGTCCGCGCAATCCCAATCGCACCAATGGCGTCGAGACGGTCGGCATCCTGCACAATTTTCAGTTCCAAAGTCAGATTTTCGGGAATTTCGCCTCTGTTTTTAAAGGAAATATTTTTGATGATGAATAACACTTGCTCTATTAATTCAGTATCAACATGAATTTCTTCAAGAAAATCTTTAGAAATTTTAAGCGCCAAAGTTTCGTCACCGTTGTGAAATTTCGGATCTGCAATATCATGTAATAAAGCCGAAAGTTCTATTACTTCTAGATTTCCGCCTTCTTTTTCGGCGATTTTTTTAGAGAGTTTCCAGACACGTTCTATGTGAAACCAATCGTGTCCCGCTTCTGCGCCTTCAAGTTTTTCTTTAGCAAAATTTATGGTAAGGGTAATATGATTTTTCATGTTCCAAAACTACGAAAACCAATCGAAAACAATGCTCCAAAGTTTACTGTGTTTTGCTCTAAAAAAATTAATATGTCCTATTTCTTCGCCATTGCTTTCGTGAGGATGCACGGTTCTGTAAATAGGTTTCATATTGACATACGTTTCGTTCATCAGCAGTTTCATTCCCGTTTCTGTAATCCAATCATCATCTTGCATGTTGAGATACAAGACTTCTTGATGTAAATTTTTAGAGAAATTCTCCGTTTTTTCAAGCAATCGATTCACGGATTTTCGGTGCATGATGAGGGTTCGCCAATCATCTGAAACGCCTTTGGGTAAAGACTCGCCTATATTCACAAAATACGTCTTGAAATATCCTTTTACTCGAGTTAGAACGGGCTGATATAGACCAAAACCTAATAATCCCAACATTTTAATTCTTGGTGAAAGGTGTCCAAAATATGTATTTTGAGTGGCCACGAAACAGAATTTTTCAAAAATTTCTGAACCTTTGTTCATCCCAAGAATTAAAGCACCCACAGAATGACCAATTAAAAATTTTCGGTGATTGGGATAATGCTCCTCTATAAAATTTGTAATGGCTTTGTAATCTGTATTTCCCCATGTTCTCATACTCGCTTTAAAACCTTTGAGCTTTTCTGGTTTAGAAAGCGCCACTCCTCTGTAATCATAGGTAATCACCACAAATCCCAAGTCTGCAAAATATTGTGCAAAAGCATAATAGGTCTGTTGCTTCACGCCAGTCGCAGAATTCACCAATAGTAGTTTCCCATTTGCATTTTCTGGCTCGAAAAGAGTTGCTATAATGGGATATTGGTCTTGAGTATGGATGGTAATGGTATTATTCATAAGAGAAAATCTGTTGAGATTCTGTTTCCAAAAATATCTAAAAAAAGAAGAGAATTCCAAAAATTTGAAATTCTCTGCATATTATTCTATGTTTTACTGCTACAAACCGAAATCTTTTAATTTAGGCAATCCTGTTTGCGAACCTCTTTTTTGTGCCACTTTTAGCGAAACATCATTCCCGAATTTCACGCAATCATCTACCTCATTCCCATGACACAACGCGATGGAAAATCCCGAAGTAAAAGCATCTCCCATTCCCATTTTATTTGGCATGTCTTCTGGGTCGTTTCTGTGATATTTCATCTCCGAACCATTGTGATAAATGGTAGAATTCGCATCGTCTCTTACAAAAAGTTTATTGGGATATTTTCTTAAAATTTTTTCTCTAGATTCTTCCCCAAAAATGATGGAAAGTTCATTGCTTTTAGCCACGATAAAAGAGGCATACTCTAAAATCTCTTCTGAAATTCTAGCAGCGGGAGAAGCATAAATCCCAAGTTTCTTGTTGTATTTTTTTGCAAATTCATACGTCTTTTCTACCACATTCATCGGAATTTCTAACTGAGTTAGCACTAAATCTGCTGTAGAAAAAAATCTTTCTGCACTCTCTAAATGCTTTGGCTCTAGACAATAATTGGCAGAAGGAACTACTACGATGGCGTTTTTACCGTGAGCTGCAGTTACATAAGCTGTTCCTGTAGCGTGGTCTAAATCTTCGTGTACAAAACCTACGTTTACATTTTCATCTACTAAATTTCTAAGAATTTGTTGACCATAAGGATCCATTCCTACGCAACCAATAAAAAATGTACTTGCACCTAATCTCGCTGTTCCTACTGCTTGATTGGCTCCTTTTCCTCC
>JAHRWY010000109.1:0-7136 GCA_019104935.1 Kaistella sp. | reverse complement strand
ATGAGCTTACGGAAGAAGAAAAAGCAGTCTTCAAAACGTTCAGAGAAATTTCTCCGATGGAAATTATTTCTCAGGCAGCGCAAAGACAGCAGTATATCGATCAGGCGCAATCTCTGAATTTGCAGATTCCATCAACCATGCCGGTAAAAGACGTCAACTACCTTTACATCGAAGCGTGGAAAAAAGGCGTAAAAACTTTGTATTACCAAAGAAGTTCGTCTGTTTCCAAGGAAATGATGGTGAATTTTGTAACCTGCTCGAGTTGTGAAGCGTAAACAAAAATAGTTTAGATAAAAAGCCTCAGCATTTTCTGAGGCTTTTTGTTGTTTAAAATTTATTTTTCACTTCAGCCATTTCCGGGATATGGATTTGGGTACCAAATTCTTTATTTAAATTTTCAATAAAATACGCCGAAAGCAGCGGAGAAGCTTTCTCGATATTCTGGTGTACAAAGAAATAGAGTTTTTCCAGACCTTCTGCCTTCCATATTTTGATTCTCTCGATCCAATCGTCGAGTCTTGTGTAGTCACTTTCAGCATTGGCTCCTACATAACGGATAAATGCCACCGGAGTGGTAAGCCTCATGTGGAGCATATCTCGCCGTCCTGCGGTATCTACAATGATATTTGTGATTTTGTGCTTTTCAAAAAGTTCGCAGGTTTTATTGAAAATTTCTTCATCGGTAAACCATTCGTTATTACGGAGTTCTATTGCCAGCGGAACCTCTTTCGGCCAATCCTGAACAAATTTTTCGAGTCTTTCGTAATCTTTTGGTTTGAAATTATCATGAAGCTGCAGGAAAACCATTCCCAATTTTTCATCAAAATTTAAAACTGCGGTTGCGAACTGCGTTACAACATCAGTAATATTCAGCAATCTTCGGAAATGTGAAACCGTATTGGTGATTTTTGGAAAAAATTTAAAATCTGCCGGCGTTTTTTCTTTCCACGTCTGTACCTGTTCGGGGCTTGGCATTCCGTAAAATGTTGCATTAAGTTCAATGGAATTAAATTGCGTTCCATAATAGGTAAGTTCGTCTTTGGTGCCTTTTGGATAGAATCCTTTGAGGTCGGTTTTATTCCATTTTGCGCAGCCTACGGAAATATCCAACTTTTTAGATTTAGATTTTTTTAGGATTTCTGCCGTTTTCTGATGATCTTTAGGAAGACTAAAATCGATATTTGAAGGATCTTCAACTTGTCCGAATTTCATAAATGTTGCTTTAAAAAATATTTTTAAAGTTAATGAAATTTTACAACAGAATGAGTAGATTTGTGTGATGATGAAAATTTACTGTGTTCTGTTTTCTGTTATTTTTTACTGGTCTGCTTTCGGGCAGATGGAGTATAATGACTTAAAAAACAGGATAGAACAACAGGTTATTTATTCAAAAAACAAGGAGGCGCTATCGCTCATTAATGCCAGTATTCCGCATTTAAATGGCATCCAGAAAACAGAGTTCGAGGTGACTAAAATGGAAATCCTTAATGAACTGGCACTTGTTGACGAAGCTTTCGTGATCTCTCAGAAAATTCTTTCCATACCCAAACTTCCGGTAAACCTAAAGTTAAGGACTCATCTTCAGCGCGCCCTGATTTTCGAAACTGCAATGAGGCGTAAAAACTGCATTGAAGAATTGGATAAAGCCGCACTAATTTTCCAGAATTATCCGCAACTCAAACCCGAGAATTACACCTATTACCTTATCAGAAAAGCTTCCTATTACCGGATTTTCGATGATCATAAAACCGCATTCAAGATTGCTGTAGAGGCAGAAAAATATGCCGAAAATGTTAATGATAAAAAAAACGGCGCAGTATTGAACATTGCATTGGGTTTTAATTCTTTTGAAAACCCCGACCAATCCCTCAGGTATTTTCAAAAAGCACTAAAAATCTACAAAAATTACAGGAATTACAATGGCACGGCGGCGGTATATAATAACATCAGTAAGTTTTATATCGAACAGAACAGTTACAAAACCGCCGAACAATACGCAGACTCGGCGATATCGCTGGTTCCGGAGGTGGATGTTTTTTATATCATCGCAGAGGTTTATGGTACGAAAAGCAAAATTTTAGAGCATCAGAAGAATTATTCCGCGGCCTTTAACAATTATAAAATGGCCACGGAATGGAACGAAAAAAGCGATGTGGAGCAACGTGACCTAAAGGTTCAGGAACTGGATTTACTGTATAACTACGAAAAAAATAAAATTCATGAAAACGAACTGGAAACTACCATGGCTACAACACAAAAGTGGAACAGCCTGCTTTCGGTTCTTATCTCGCTGCTGCTGATTTTTATTCTGCTTTTACTGTATTCTTTGGGATTAATTTCCCGGAATAATAAGAAAATTAAACTTCAGAAACAGAGTATTTTTGAAAAAAATGCGGTGCTGAAAAGAAATATTCAAGAGAAAGAATTTCTGGTACGCGAACTCAATCACCGCGTAAAAAATAATTTGGCTGTCATTTTAAGTCTCGTAGGATTTCAGCGGGATGAAACGCTGAATGTCTTGTATAAACACAAATTTGAGCAGCTTTATTTGCGCATCCACACCATCGCGCTGGGGCATAATCTCTTTTCCTATCACTTAAACAGTTTCGAAAAATCTACAGTAGAAATCAAAGAATATTCCGAGAAAATTTATGAGTCTCACAAAGCGGGTTTTCCCAAGGCTCTGGAAATTGAAAATAATGTTGAAGAGCTGTTTTTGCCCGTAGATAAAGGACTTTCGTATGGATTACTGCTCAATGAGCTACTTACAAATTCTTTAAAACATGCCGTCCCAACGGAAGGTGAGCCACTGAAAATTTCCCTCACCATTAAAGATAAAAATGGTATGGCCGAAATGAAATATTGCGACAACGGAATTTATTTCGGTATCAGTGAAGATGAAAAATCGCTGGGTCATTTCATTATCGACGCAATGGTGCAGCAACTCGACGGAACCGTAAAAAGGGAAGAATCGTGCTACAAAATTATATTTTCAGTCAATGCAGAAGCATCACCCGAAGCTGAAAAAATAATTACACTTACACGCTGATTCTACGCCAGAAATTCGATCTCTTTATCTTTGAAATTGCCTTTCTCCACAAGTTTATTCATGGTTTTAAGCATTTTCTTTCTCAGTTTGGCAATCCTGCGGATGTTTTTGTCTTCGCTGTAATCGAAAATATTGTCTTCAAAAGAAAAAGTATCTCCTTTTTTAAATGAAATATTGCGTTCTTTCATTTCCTTCAGAAGCATCAGATTCGTCATTGTTTCAAGCATCGAATATTCGGCATGTGCCATGTCTTTCAAAGAATTAAGAATCTGTTTTTTATATTTTTTCTTGGCTTTCATATCGTATATTTTTGGGTGATGCAAAGTAAGGATTTTAAAATTAATCACCTAAAATTCACCACTGATTTTCAACCATATATTCGGGGCAATAATTTCATTATCTTTGTTTCCCAATGAACAAGACCGAACTTCTATCCCTGATTTCGCTTGCGAAGAAGAAAAACCAGAAATCGCAGACCAAGCTCATTAATTCTTATTGGGTGGATGTTTTCAGTTTTGTGATGAAGAAAGTTCAGGACGAAAATGTTGCCGATGAAATTACGGTTTCAGTTTTTTCCAAAGTTCTTGCAAAACTCGATCTGTACGATCCTAATTTTCAGTTCAAAACATGGATTCTTACAATTGCGCAGAATACAGTGATCGATTACTGGCGCAAAAAAAACCGTGAGAACGAAGATTCTGTGGAGAGTTTTGAAGGTTTTAAGAATCAGTTTGCGCTCTCACCCGAGGAACTTTTAATTTCCGAAGAAGATCAGAAACAAATTATTACCATCATCGAAAGCCTGGATTCCAATTATCAGGAGATTATCCGCTTGAGATTTTTCGAGGAAAAAAGCATTAAAGAAATTGCTGAAGAACTCAGTTTAACCGTTGCCAATACCAAAGTAAGGATTATGCGGGCCAAGAAAGTTCTGGCAGAATTATTAAAAAACAAAGAATTCGAGGATTGATAAAACCAATTTCTTAATTCGTAAATTTGCACTTTATTTTTAAAAATGAACGAAGCCACTATCGATACCACAGTACAGAAACCAAAATGGATCCGCGTAAAACTTCCGACTGGGAAAAATTACCGCGAACTCCGCACATTGGTTGATAAATACAAGCTCAACACCATTTGCCAAAGCGGCAGCTGCCCGAATATGGGCGAATGTTGGGGCGAAGGAACTGCTACCTTCATGATTCTGGGGAACATCTGTACGAGAAGCTGTGGATTCTGCGGTGTGAAAACAGGTAAACCTTTGGATGTAAACTGGGATGAACCAGAAAAAGTAGCGCGCTCCATCAAATTGATGAAAATAAAACACGCAGTGCTTACTTCTGTAGACCGTGATGATTTGAAAGATATGGGCTCTATTCTTTGGGCAGAAACCGTGAATGCGGTACGAAGAATTTCCCCCGGAACCACAATGGAAACTTTGATTCCGGATTTTCAGGGAATTACAAAACATATTGACCGGCTTATCGAAGTAGCTCCGGAAGTAATTTCCCATAATATGGAAACTGTAAAAAGTCTCACGCGTGAAGTCCGCATTCAGGCGAAATACGAAAGAAGCCTTGAAGTATTGCGTTACATGAAAGAAGCGGGGCAAAACCGTACGAAAACCGGATTAATGCTAGGTTTGGGAGAAGAAAGAGATGAAGTTTTTCAGACCATTGAAGATATCAGAAACGCCAATGTTGACGTGATTACAATCGGGCAATATCTGCAGCCTACCAAGAAACATTTGCCGGTGAAGAAATTCATCACTCCTGAAGAATTCAATGAATTTGGTGATTTTGCCAGAAGTTTAGGCTTCCGACATGTAGAAAGTTCGCCGCTGGTAAGAAGTTCTTATCATGCGGAAAAACATATTCATTAATTTCAAAAGAAATTATTACAAAACAATATTTAAGCACACCATTGTAGGCGTGCTTTTTATTTTTCGCATTAAAGCATTCAAAATATTTCATTATTTTTAAACAAAAATAAATTATGAAACTCCCAATTCTCACTATTGCGCTCTCGCTCTCGCTGTTCGCAGTTGCCTGCAAAGAAAAAACTGCCACCAAAAAAGAAAATACTGTAAACACAGAAAAAGTAAGCGGAAATATTAAGACTGAAGAACTGAAAACTGAAATCAACGGGGTTACGCACCGCTCTTTTGCGGCTTATAATCCGGATATTGAAGGGAAATTGCCTGTAGTTTTTGTACTTCCGGAATGGTGGGGACTTAATGATTACGTAAAAAACAGAGTGAAACAACTTGCTGAATTGGGTTATTACGCAGTGGGTGTTGATTATTACGGCGATCAGAAAGTGGTGGAAACTCCTGAAGAAGCACAGCAGCTTTCTTCGCATTTTTATAATATTCCTGTTGACGCCAGAAGAATGTTCGATGCAGCAAAACATCAGGTGATTTTAGCCGAAAAATCAGATTACAGCAGAATGGCCATTATCGGGTATTGCTTTGGCGGTGCACAGGCACTGAATATGGCACGCCTTTCCAGTGATTTCAAAGGTGTGGTAAGTTTCCACGGAAATCTGCAAACCGGAATCCGTGCTAAAAACAATAAAGTGAAGTATCTTGTGCTGAATGGTGCTGCCGACAATTTTGTTCCGAAAGAAGAGATTGTTGCGTTTAAAAAAGAAATGGACAGTGCGAAAATCGATTATAAATTTATAGATTATCCGAATGCGCTGCATGCCTTTACCAATCCGGATGCAACTGCAACAGGAAAGAAATTTAATCTTCCGATTGCCTACAATAAAGAAGCGGATGAGAAATCATGGCAGGAAATGAAAACTTTTCTTGCTGAGGTTTTGAAGTAAATATTCTTTCAATAAAAAAGCTCCGGTACAGCGAAATTGTGCCGGAGCTTTTTTTTAAATATCAGAAACATTTTAAGATCCTTTAAAATATTTTCTCAGCTTCCAGGCCATTTTTTCGTGTGCCTGCATCAAACCGGTTAAGAAATCCGATGTTCCTTTCTCACCATATTTTTCTTCGGTGTCATCCACAAACTTTCTTAATGATTTTACAATCGTTTCGTGGTCGTTTACCAGTTCCTTAATCATTTCCTGATTGGTCGGGATTTTGCCCGGATTTTCGATGAGTAAAGAAAGTTCCGCAAACTCTGAGGTGGTGCCGATTGCAACTCCGCCTAAAGTGCTAATTCTCTCTGCAACTTCATCTATAGCTTCAGCAACAGCATCATATTGTTCTTCAAAAAGTTTGTGAAGTTCCATAAAATTGTCTCCGGAAAGATTCCAGTGAAATTTTCTCAGTTTTATATAGAGTACATTTCCATCTGCCAATACATGATTTAATAAATCATTAATTTCTGTTAAGTCTTTCTCCTTTATCCCTAAGTCTGGTTTCATAATAATATATTTTGTTTAGTGTTATACATGTAAGTTTCCTTCTACGCCGTCGCTGTTATCGGTTTTTTTACCTGTAAGAGCTGCTGCGGCAAAAGTCACAAACGAAACTAATTTTCCCGCTTTCGTATCCCAGTAATAAGTTTCATCTGGTGTAACCCGTATTACCGAAACTTTTGGGTCGTCTTTACCTTCTTCAAACCAAGCATTTGCGATGCGGCTCCATTTTTCTTCAATGGTAGCGCGGTCTTTATAAACGTATGCTTTCCCGAAAACCGAAAGATACTCGTAATCGCTGTTATTCATAAAAAGCAGCTGAACACGGTTGTCATCGGCGATTTCGAAATTTTTATTACTGTCAGAACTGCTCAGGAACCAAAGATTTCCCTCTTCGTCAGTCTCGCGCAGACTCATGGGTCTTGCAGCGATGGGAAGCGTCGTTAAATCTGTGCAGAACATGCATGTTCCTGCTTTTTCCGAAAGCTCTTTCAGTTTTTTTATCGCTTCTGTTTGGGTTAAATTTTCTGTTGACATAATCGTATTTTTTAATGTTATTTGGTGTATTTTTTAGGAGCAACAAATACCGTATTATTACCGGACCCGACCCGCTGTACGTTACAATCTTTTATTGTATGGCAGTATGATACTGAACAAGTGGGTTTAGCAATAAAAGGATTTCCACTTCCATCGGGGCTATAACGAACTG
>JAHRWY010000013.1:0-2660 GCA_019104935.1 Kaistella sp. | reverse complement strand
CCAGGAGCCGCTGCGCATCGACAAGTTTCTGTTCATCTTCCGGCAGAACTCTTCCCGGAACAAGATTTCGCAAACCTGCCGCGCAGGCACTGTGGTGGTGAACGGAAAACCTGTAAAGCAGAACTACCGCGTAAAACCAGGCGACGAAATATCCGTGCTGCTGGCCCATCCGCGGCGCGAAAATATCATCATTCCTCAGGATATCCCCATCAACATCGTGTATGAAGATGATGATCTGGTGGTGGTAGACAAGGATCCCGGCATGGTGGTGCATCCGGGTCACGGCAATTATACCGGAACGCTGGTAAACGCCCTGGCTTTTCATTTCGAAAAAAACGGCCAGAAATCCGATCTCGACAGGGTAGGACTTGTACACAGGATCGACAAGGACACGTCCGGACTTTTGGTCATTGCCAAAAATGAATATGCGCTGAGTTTCCTGGCAAAACAGTTTTTCGACCGAACCACCAAAAGACTCTACTGGGCTTTCGTGTGGGGAAATATGCCCGACGATGAAGGAACGATTACGGGAAATATCGGCAGACACCTGAAAAACCGGATGCAGATGGCGGTTTTCTCCGACGGAAGTTTCGGTAAACATGCCGTTACGCACTACAAAGTCATCGAAAGGTTTAAATACATGACCTGGGTGGAATGTAAACTGGAAACCGGAAGAACGCACCAAATCCGTGCGCATTTCAAACACATCGGGCACACGCTTTTTAATGATGAAAGGTACGAAGGCAATGTGATCCTGAAAGGAATTAACCTGCCGAAATACAAACAGTTTGTAAAAAATGTTTTTGAGGTGCTGCCACGCCACGCCCTGCATGCCCATACGCTGGGCTTCATCCATCCCGTTACCAAAAAAGAGATGTATTTCGAAAGTCCCATGCCCGCAGATATGGAGGAAGCCATGAAGAAATGGAGAAATTATCTGGAACGCGGATAACCCGAAAAGTTTTTTATATTTGTTTAAATTTCACTCCGCCATTATGAGAAAAATTTATGCCTTATTTTCTGTTTTACTGTTTTTTGTACACTACAAAGGCCAGGAAACACTTCCGTATTATCAGCAGTATCTGCTCGACGGTGATTTCCTGTTTAATCCTGCACTTTACGGTAAAACCGACGATGTGGTGTTGAATTTAAATTACCAGAAACAGTTTTCGCAGTTCGCCGAGTCGCCCAATGTACAGTCGATTGGGCTTCATGCCAATGTTTTCGACCGGGTAGGGGCGGGACTTTCGTTTTTCCGCGACCAGAACGGGCCGGTTTCTTCCAACGGAATTGGGACCGGAGCTTCTTATTTCATTCCGATTGACGACGATGGCGAAAGGAAAAGTCAGTTTTCCTTTGGAACGAACGTGAATTTCTACAACATGAATATCGATCTCGCGAAACTGAATCCTCAGGATCCGGGAGATCCTACGCTGGCTTCGGATACCAACAGCCTTTTTCTCGTGTACGCAAATCTTGGGATGGCAGTGACTTACCGTAATTTATTTGCCGGTGTTTCCGTAAACGATATTGCGCTGACCAATGATATCCCAATCGTTAACGGCATCGAGCCGGAACCGACCAAGATTATTCTGAATGCGGGGTATGATTATTACCTGGGTGATCAGTTTTATGTGTCGCCATCAGTTCTGATGAATTTCAGTACCAATTCCTCCAGAATAACAGATTTTAACCTGATGGCTACGGTATTGGGTGACGAAAGTTCTTTTTCGGCCGGGGCGAGTTTCAGAACTTCAAGAAACAGATTCGGCAACCAGAATCTGGGAATTTCGCCCATCCTGAAAGCGACCGTAAACAATTTCTTTTTTGGCGCGAGTTATAATTTCGGGCTTTCAGATATACAGCAGTACGCCGGCAGCAGTTTCATGCTGAGCGTTGGGTATAATATCGAAAATTTTATTAATACGAGAGGATACCGGTATTAGGATGGAAGCTGGATGTTTGATGCTGGGTGCTGGATGTTTGATGTCTGATGTTTGATGCCTTGTATCTGAAATCTTAATCCTTAAACTTAAAAAATTTCATCCGTTTGATGGCCGTTGCGCTTAGCCCACACCCCACATCCATCATCTAACACCCATCATCCGACTTACCTCATGATCTACCTCCATATTCCTTTCTGCAAGCAGAAATGCAGTTACTGCAACTTTCATTTTTCCACTTCTTTACATTTTAAGGAAGAGATGATGGCTGCCTTGAAAAAGGAACTCTTTCTGCGCAAAGATGAACTTCAGAACAAAAACCTGAAATCCCTTTATTTTGGTGGCGGAACTCCTTCCATCCTGAAAGTCGATGAACTGAAATCAATCATTGACGAGGTGCTAAAATATTTCAGCTTTAATGAGGATATCGAAATTACCCTCGAAGCCAATCCCGACGATCTGAATCAGCCATTTTTAAAGGAACTTGCACAAACTGAAATCAACCGTCTGTCGATAGGTACCCAAAGTTTCTTTAATGAAGATCTCATGCTCATGAATCGCGCCCATAACGCCGGTGAAGCGGAATCTTCAATCAAGCGCGCGCAGGATTTCGGGTTCGGAAACATCAGTATTGACCTTATTTACGGGTCACCGACCTCGAATTTTGAAATCTGGAAAGAAAATCTCAACAAAACCATTGAACTTCAGGTGCCTCAC
>JAHRWY010000010.1:0-9167 GCA_019104935.1 Kaistella sp. | reverse complement strand
GTAAACAGGTTCTGGTAGAGAATTATCAACCGGTGAAAATTACGAGCTCAGCTGATATTGCAAAATTTATTACTTCGCAAAAATTTGGAATATCCGATAAGACGGAATTGTTGGTGCTCAACAACCAGCTGAATATCGTTGGAAAATTTATAATGCCTCCCGATAAACAGCTCGACTTTATTATTGCCAAGGTTGCACGGTTTGGTGGATCAAAATGTATTTTATATGGTAATAACATCACTCCGGAACAAGTTAACGTCTACAACAAAAAGCTTCACTTTTCGGGTATTGAAATTTTAGATGCAATTCGATTCAACAGTGGAAACGCAAAGAAATTATATGAATCTTTTGCTGATAATGGGGTATTAGAAAGTCCAAAAGAAATGAATGGCGAAGTACGCGAAAATTCAAATAATACTAATTACAAACAAAATCAAAAATCAAAAATTATGGAAAAGAAGGAATTCGATCAACAAGATTATTTACAAAACCAACTGAAATATCTTGGCTTTGGTGAAGGCGATAAACTTCACAAAGATTTAGAAACTGGCATAAATTCGGCCGATAATCAATTTGAAATTAAGATCGGTTCAGACAAAGCATCAGCTGGCAATGAGGTGGATTTTACTTTAAAGTTTAATAAGACAGACAGTGGCGGAGTTTTCCTTAATTCCTATAGGGCTGTTTTGAACAATAATAAGGGAGAAGAAATATCACAGAACTTCCCGGTGAATAGAGAGAATACATTTACAGCGAAGGAAGCAATTAATTTATTAGAGGGACGATCTGTAAAAATTGAATTTACGAATCCAAAAACAGAACAGCTTGAACCTGCTTTTGTGAAACTGAACTTTGCGGAACCTAAAACGGAAAAAGGGAATTATAATTTTCAAAATTTTTACAAAAATTATGGAGTAGATACCGATCAGATTGTAGAGAAATCCAATTTAATTTTCGACAAGCCGGAATATCGAGAAAGCACGATCAAATCTCTGGAAAAAGGAAACGTGGTAAAAGTGAAATTTGAAATGGACGACAACGTTGTTGAAGGGAAAGCAGTGCTCAATCCGCAATATAAGAACTTGAGTATCTACGATCAGGACATGAACCGGATTAATACCAATAAGCCTCTGGAAGGTTTGGAGAACGAGAATAAGCACGATAAAAATAAGGTGAAGGAACAGAGTATCAAAAGGTAAGACCATCAATCATTGAATTATAAAAACGGTTGGTTTTCCTTAATTAACCGTTTTTTTCTTTTTTAAAAACAAAGATATGTTACAAAAAGTTAGGATGTTTAGTAGAAATATATGCAGGTCACGGACGAAAGTGACATTAATATTAGTGCCACTATTATTACTGGTGACTTACTCTTGTAGAAAAGAAATAAGACCTGAAAAGGGTGGTCTGGATCTTATTTCGAATGTTTATTTGGATGCCTCAAAAGGACTGGATAAGGTGCAGAATTTTCACATTTCAAGAATGAATTATTCAGGTTCTAACCTGATAGAGTTAATACCGGATTTGACTTTTCCTGAAGTGACAGAAAACATTTATTACATCAAAGATTCAATTTGTTATAAAGTTGGACTTGAGAATAGTGGCAGTGCAATTCTTTCAGATCTTTCAAAACATCAAAGGGCGCTTTTAGTTTCTAAAAAGAAAGAAGGCGCACTTTTCTCAGACGAATGGATTCCAAATTATCTTCATCGTAAAAACATTAGTGACACCGTGCTTTTCAATAAAAAATATAGACGATTTGAAGTGAATTCTGCAAAAAGTTTTTCACGCTATTACATCTTTCCAACCGACACTATTTTGCCTTATTCTATTTATAGACACGCAGAAATTGATTACGGCGGAAGGCTTGAACGAATTGATTCCTACAATAAAGACAAAGATATTTTCGTAACACTTCAATTGCTACCCAGAAAGAATTGGGACGAGGAAGCCAGCGAAATATTTGAGTTTAATGAGTTTGTAAAAAAGAAAAAATAATGCCCGCAGATTCAGTCTACTTCTCCCCTGCAGAAATTGAAAACATTTCAAACAGCTTATCCTTGCTAGACTACTTTCATCATCTTGAAACGAGAGGTGAAGTGTCCTTCGACCGGAAAATTGGAAGAGAATATTACTTTAAAACAGACCATAATAAATTTTCGGTCTCGGACTATGGCTATTATGACTTTAAAAGTGGTGAAGGTGGACAAATCTTAAAAGCAGTAATGCAATTCGAGAACACTGGTTGGAAAAATGCGCTGGAATTTGTGAAGAACTTTAATCAAAATTTTATGCTGTACGAAAATAGTATCAAAAACGAACAAACAAATTTATTGAAAGATAAGAAGAATTCGGCGACCATTCGGTTTACAAATTCTCTAATACCCAATAATGAAAAGTTAATATCCTATTTTGAAGGTCGCGGTATATTAAAGCAAATTTTATTGGATCACACTAAACAAATTCATTACGAAATTGCAGGTAAGAACTATTTTGGAATCGGAATCGAAAATATATCTGGTGGATTTGAAATTCGAAATTCATTAATGAAGTCGAAGGTGGGGAAAAATAATATTTCAGAAATTAAAGGTGAAAAAGCGGAAGTAATAGTTTTTGAAGGAATGACCGATATGTTATCCTTTTTGCAACTTTTGAAATTAAATAATCAAAAAAATAACAGAACGCTCGTAAGTCTTAACTCCATAACGAACCTTGACAATTTTATACAAAGATATAACGATTACGAAGGAAAAATTTTTCTTTGTTTCGATGGTGACAAGGCTGGAAACGAAGCCACAACAAAGGTGCTGAACTCGTTTAGCCGCAGTATTAAAGACATTCGGTCCTTATATAATATCTCAGAAACTGGACACAATGACTTGAATGAGTATTTGCAAAATAAGCTGGGACTTCAAAATATAAATGCTAATTTAGTAGAACAAAACACAGTCACAAATGAAAACTTTAAAATCCAATCGCAAAGAAAAGGTAGCGGAGAATTTAGCCAAGCTCTCGAACCCAAACAAACACGAGATAACTCCAGCGGACAAAGAGTGGGCAGCGAAAATGCTGGAAATGGATCTGCAGAATCAAAGTGGATCGATCTATCAGGAAGAAGAGTTACAAAATCCTTTACAAATGCAAAACGAGAAGATGCTTCGAAAAATGAAGGCAGAGAAACTCCCCTGGACGGAAAATTAATACAAATTTCCACAGATTCGAGAGAATTAGACAACTTAATAGAAAAATATAAAGGTCAAAAACTGACCAATGAACAAGTCGCGGAAGTAGTTTCTGCGGCTTGTTTTGTTTCTGAAACTGGCAAAGTATTAATTAATGAAAATGTGATCGTTACAAATGATCTTAAAGATATTTGTAACCAGTTTAAGAGCGGGGGAACTGCCAAAGAAGGGCGCGGAATTCTTGATGAATATTACACAGACCACAAAATTGTGGATGCAGTTCGCAATTTAATATCCGATCAGTTTAAAAATAAAAAGGAAATATTTGTTTTAGAACCGAGTGTCGGGGCCGGTAATTTTATCAATGCATGTGATGGATTAGCCATAAAATATCACGTAAAAGGATTTGAAATAAATCCAAACACTGCGAAAATAGCAAAGATTTTTCATCCGGAAGCAGAAATCAATGTCCGATCTTTTGAAACAGAATTTATTGACGATAATGGAAACAAAAGAAGTCCAAATGATTATATCGAGAAGTACGATTTAGTCATTGGAAATCCACCTTATGGAGAGCACAGAGGGTTTTATAAAGGATTAGGGGAGGAAAGCAAAATCTCAAAGTATGAGGATTATTTTATCAAACGTGGTCTCGATGCTTTGAAACATGAGGGTATTTTGGCAATGGTTGTTCCGTCCGGCTGGTTAAACCGTCAGAAAAAACTGAATAACGCTGAATTGTTAAGCGCTTATCGATTGCCAACTGGTGCCTTTGCGGGTACACAAATTGGAACGGATATTATAATTCTTAAAAAGAATAGTCAATCTCCCGCTCAAAATATTTCTGATTACTTCGATAAAAACCCACAAAATATCTTGGGGGAAATTAGGGAGAAAATCAATCGCTTCGGCCGTGCGGAGTTTTACGTTCATGGCAATCTGGATGATGCAATTGGATTATTAACTAACCTTCGAAATAAAAAAGAAACTGTCCGCACCGGCAATCTCTTCGAGGATCTAGTAATCAATGAACGTGATGTTAAGAAGATCGTTCCGCTAAAGAATATAATTCCTGGAATTCAAGATATTCGGAACAAATCTAAACTTGAGGATGAAACACTTAAAAAATCTTTTTTAGAAAAATTGGAGAAAGTCCTACTAACACTAAATACCGTCAAGTTTAAATCCCCTTCAATTGTTACACAAATTGAAAAATTCACAAAGCTAAAAGATCGAATATTTGAAAAAAACGAGAACTTTTCAAAGGAAAAATTGAAAGATCTGTCAGAGATAATTGATAAGGTGCTACAGTCGCAAAACAGTAGAAATTCTGAATATGAAATTCAATCCCAACCAATAATTAAGAAGGGCATTTTGAAATACCAATTTGTAAAGGAAGATATTATTGTTGACGCTTCCTTGCAAAATAGCTCAGATCTTACGGAGGAACAAATTGCCGCATTTAAAGCCACTTCATATGACGGTACGATTAAAAATCATTCTCGACATTTTGATTACGTGAACTACCAAGACGGGAAATATGTTCACGATTTTTATTATGCAGAAGGGAATATTTATGAGAAGTTGGATCAACTCGAAAAGGATTTTAAAGAAGACTGGGGAATTTTGGGTCTAGAAAAGAAATATTATGAAAAGCAGAAGGCACTTTTATTAAATGTGCTACCTAAACTAAAAACATTAGACGAAATTTCCATTAATCCTAATCACGAGTTTGTTCATAAATTCAATTTAGGTCAAATTGAGAAAGAACAATACAATCATGAGAAGCGCGAGACTGAAATAGTAGTTGTTGAGTACAATCTTGCAGAAAAATTCAAAGATTTTGTGAACAATCTTCCGAGCGAGGCTTTTGCAGGGTCATCTTCATGGGAAGTTAGAAGTTTTGTGGATAATGAAACGGTTACTGGTAGTGATAAAGAGCGGAATGAATTAATTAGAGAACGTAGAAAAGTTGCAGCAAAAGATTTATTTTCAAAATTCATTTCAGAAGAATTATCTGATGATTTGAGAGATCGATTTGTAAAGGAGTTCAACAAAAATTATAATCATATTCACGTCCCGGATTATTCAAGATTTCCGCTATTTTCGAAAATCTATCAAAACTTTAAGGGAACAGAACTGCATTTAACAGAAGTTCAAAAATCTGGTATCGGACGGCAAACCACGAAAGGTGTAGGACTTCTGGCGCATGAAGTGGGTTTTGGAAAAACATTATCGGGGATTCTTTCCTTACACGAAGCAATGCACAGAGGAAATTCAAAAAAGCCCTTGATCGTGGTTCCAAATGACAGTATATTAAAACAGTGGGTAGAAACGATTTTTGAAACGATTCCAAATGCAAAAGTCAATGTTTTAGGTAATCTGGGCAAAGATTATGACCTTTCTAAATTTGATAATAAAGACGGTGAAATCTCGATTGTTACTTATGAAGGATTTAATAATATTGGTTTTTCACAGGAAATTACTGAGAAGCTTTCGTCAAAATTCAATTACATTTCCGCTAATGAACTCAAAAGCGTAACCAATACAGAAAGGGATTTACAAATTGAACTTCAAAGAGAGAAAGAAATTGAAGGCAAGATGAAACGCGGTAAAATCTACGATTGGGAAGATTTTGGATTTGACCATTTAACCTACGATGAAGTTCATAACGCGAATCATATTGTGGGAAAAGTAAAAATCGAAGATCGTAGGTTTTCATCAGATTTCAGGAATCAAAATCAACAGACTTCTAAATTAGGTATCAACACTTGGATGGCCGCGCAATATATTCAGGGTAAACAAAACGGAAGAAATGTAACGCTACTTTCTGCAACACCGTTCACGAATAAACCTCTAGAATATTATTCCATATTATCATTAATTGCCAACAAACGTTTGGAAGAATCTGGATATTTTAATGTGAATACATTCTTCGAAACTTTTATGGAAGCGGATAACGATATGGAAATTGATGCGAAAGGTGATGTTAAATTTAAACCAAACGTGCGAAGATTTAAAAACAATCAGTTGTTCCAGCAATTGCTTTCAGAATTTATTGACATTAAAGGGGAAGAAGATAATTTGGAGTTAATTCGTCCGAATAAAATCAATAAAGAATACAAGATTGAGCAAAATGATTTGACAAAAGATCAATATGAACTATTAAATCAAAATTTCGATGATGCTGAAAAGGGAGCAATTTTAACTCATATTCTTAACGCAAGATTAATCGCATTTTCTCCCTATTTATCAATCTACTATGAAGGCGAGGAGCCACCATTAAAAGAGTTTATAGAAAACTCTCCAAAATTAAAAGAAACCATGAATCTAATCCGGCAGAATAAAAATGACCTTCCAGATTCTGGACAGATTATTTATTCAGAGTTAGCCGTTGCACAATTTCCAAAATTGAAGGAATATTTAATTCACGAATTAAATTATAATCCTGAAGAAGTGGGGATTATTACCGGAAGTACGCCGAAGAAAAAGCGAGTAGAAATTCAGGATAATTTCAATTCTGGGAAGATAAAAATAGTAATAGGAAGTGAGGCTATTCAAGAGGGGATGAACTTGCAGGAAAACACTACAGATGTATATCTTCTAACTTTACCCTACAATTTTACTTCTTTGCGTCAAGTTGAAGGGAGAGCGTGGCGACAGGGAAACAAAAATGAAAATGTGAGAATCAATTTTATGCTGACTAATGATAGTATCGATGTTTTCATGTTACAAAAATTGCAGGCTAAACAAGCGAGATATTTGGAAGCAATGAAACGGGGTGCAGATGTTTTAGACATCTCGGATATAAGCACTCAGGAATTGAAGACTTCCATCATCACCAATCCTGAAACCAGAGCAAAAATTGAAATAGAGTTGCTGAAAAAAAAATTAGAGAGTGAGAAAAATAAATTCCTGGCTGACAGTGCTTTCATTTTAAGAAAATATGAAGATTTTACCAAAGTACAAGCTAAAGTTCATAAAGCGCAAAATGCTTATAACAGGATTTTAGAATATTCAAAAAATAGCGAAGACGTACACGCAACTTATTGGGAAACCCAATTGGTATCTTACCAAAAAAGTATAGATTCGGCCAAAGCGGAAGTCCATAATACAATTTTAAAATTATCTAAGAAAGGTGTGAATGTAGCGGAGATAGAAATGCAAACTCAATCTACCGCCACGAATATTGCTACATTAGAGGAGAAATTGGAAGCATTGCCCTTTATAGAAACTGATTTAATTGAACAATATAAAGAAGAGAAAAAAGCGCGGTTGAAATTGAATGTCAAAACTGATCATTTGAAGGATAGGGAAGAGGAAAATAGAAAATTATTTAGACATGCACTCTTCCTTGCCGGAAATGATCAGATGAAAAGAAATGCACTGAAAGGCTCTGAAATCAGATGTGAAAGTAGACAATTTACTTGCAGAAGATGAATAATTTGGAAATTTATCACTTGCACAAATGTAGAGTGAACATGAAGGCTTTGTAAAATTCTGGAAAGAACCTGTAATAATAGAATTTGAAGCACACCTTTTAAAGAGTAAAATAGTAGAATTATTTGTAGAACAGATTTTGAATAGAAATAAAAAAAAGAAAAAGTTGATCCGTCTGTTGTAGCGATTCTTCAGCCTTTTTATAGAAAAAATGAGGATTTATTGAACGAAATTCAATTTGCTTTCCTCAAATCCGTCCTGAAATTTTTCTGACACTGAAAATTTCTTCTCCGCAAGGGTAAGACTGTTCTTTCCGTACGAACTTATTTTTGAAATGTTGATGATTTGCGAGCGGTTGATTTGTAGGAAATTGTTCGCGTTTAGAAGTGTTTTTATTTTCTTTAAAGTCATTAAGGGAATATACGGAACCTCCCGGTTCTCGGTGTAAATTTTCACATAATCACGCATGCTTTCGATATAGAGAATTTCGGAGGAATTCAGTTTGACCTGTTGCGCATCAATTTTAATAAAGAAAAAATCATTAGAATAATCGTTGCTTTTATTGGTTTTTAATTCAATGGAAGTTAAAACTTTTTGAGCCGAATTTTTCAACTCTTCAAAACTGTAAGGCTTCAAAAGAAAATCCACAACGTCCAGTTTAAAGCCTTCTACGGCATAGTTTCCGTAAGCACTTACAAAAACGATTTCTGGCTTTTTAGCAAAATTATTCAGGATTTTACTCAGTTCGATCCCATTGAGATCCGGCATTTCAATATCCAGGAAAACACAGTCGGTTTCGTTTTCAGAAATATATTTTAAAGCTTCGGGCGTGGAGGAAAATGAAGCTTCAAGTTGTAAGAAATCTACTTTAGAGATAAATTCAGACAACAGTTTCAAGGCTAATGGTTCGTCATCTAAGGCAACACAGCGTATTTTCATTTCAGATTAATTTGCAGTTCGCAGTAATATTTTTCGTCTTCTTTTCTCGAAATATAGGTGTAATTCTCAGGATAAAGAATATTTAAGCGTTTGATGGTATTATCAATTCCAATTCCCGGCGAGTCCAAAGATTTCACCTTGTTTTCAAAGATTTCGTTTTGTGTTTTTAAAGTAAATCGTGTGTTGTTCAACGCAGTTTGTATGATAATTTCACACGGTTTTTCGGTGGTGATTCCGTGCTTGAAACAATTTTCAATAAAGGTTAATAAGATCATCGGAACAATTTCCAGATCTGTCTTCACGTCCAAAATATCAGCTTTGAAATCAACGTTCTTTGGCAGACGATGTTTCATGAGATCCAGATAATTTTTAATAAAACCGATCTCTTCACTTAATTTTACTTTCTCCCGATTTTCTTCATTCATCGCAAACCGCATCATTTTCGAAAGTTTCAGCAATGCTTCCTGAGATTGCGGAACATCGGAATGAGAAAGGGCATAAATGGTATTAAGCGTATTGAAAAAAAAGTGCGGATGAATCTGGGCTTTTAATGTCGATAACTCCGCTTTCGATTTTTCTTCCCGAAGAATGATATTGTGTTTCTCT
>JAHRWY010000237.1:0-6395 GCA_019104935.1 Kaistella sp. | reverse complement strand
CTGCTACCATGGCCGCAGAATTAGGACTGAACGTAAAATTGGCCAAAAGAGCCGGTTTACTTCACGATATAGGAAAAGTTCCTGAACAGGAATCTGAACTTCCTCACGCACTTCTCGGAATGCAGTGGGCAGAAAAGTTTGGTGAAAATGCAGAAGTGGTAAACGCGATCGGAGCGCACCACGATGAGGTAGAAATGACTTCATTACTGTCGCCAATCATTCAGGTTGCCGATGCGATTTCCGGTGCAAGACCGGGCGCGCGTCGTCAGGTTTTGGAATCTTATATCCAAAGACTGAAAGATTTGGAAGCGGCAGCATTAAGTTTCGATGGTGTGTCCAGTGCTTACGCCATTCAGGCCGGCCGCGAACTTCGTGTTATGGTAGAAAGCGGGAAAGTAAGCGACGATAAATCGGCACAGCTTTCTTATGATATTTCAGAGAAAATTCAGAATGAATTAACTTATCCTGGGCAGGTGAGAGTAACAGTAATCCGCGAAACCAGATCGGTAAATATTGCAAGGTAATTCCTTTTTTACCTATTGCAAACCTTCCATTTCTATAATGGAAGGATTTTTTTTTTATATTTTAGTAAATTGTTGGTCAAATAAATGTTTTATTAATTATATTTTATTAAATTTCACTAATTATCAGCTAAACCTTTTTTAATTCCTTTTATTAACCCTATTTTTGAAAAATGAAAAAAGTATTTTATTTAAAAACCTGTGATACTTGTCTGAAAATTCTTAAGAAATTTAATTTAAAAGATTGGGAACTTAGGGAAATAAAAATAAATCCTGTAACCGCAGAAGAACTTGAAGAGATGTACAAGCTAGCAGGTTCCTACGAAGCACTTTTCAGCAAAAAATCAAACCAGATTAAACTCCGGGAAATAGATCCTAAAACATTGCAGGAAAACGATTACAAGGAACTTATCCTGGATCATTATACTTTTCTTAAACGTCCGGTTTTTATGACAGATAAAGAAATCTTTATTGGTAACGAAAAGAAAACCCTGGAAGCTTTACGCGGATATTTTGCAGATTAAATCATGAAATTCCTGTCGGTTTTTCTGTTGTTATTTGCCCTGACTATTTCAGCACAAACTGTTTATAAAACACCTTCCGGCTCGAAGTACCATTTGTCATCCTGCCGGATGGTAAAAAATGTTTCCTCAGCATTAAGCATCGAGAAAGCACTGAAAGAAGGACTTTCGCCCTGTAAAATCTGTAAGCCACCTTTCAGACAAGGATTGGGAATTGTTTCAAAGCCCAAAAAAACATCCGGAACAAATTCAGCGAACCGGTGTTTTGCAACAACAAAAGCAGGAACACGGTGCAAGAGAAATACAAGTATAGGCAACAATTTCTGTTTCCAGCATCTTCCGAAATAATTTCAGAAATATTGATGCTTTTTTGATTAAGTTGTGACATAATTTCCTGAAGGTCAGTATTCTTAAGTAATTTTGTCAGCGAATTACCGCGGGCATTTTTTTTGAGGAATATCTTGTAAACAATTACAAAATGTTTAACCTTAAAATTTAATGTCATGTCAAATTTAATCAGAAGCAACAGTTTTTTTGATGACTTTCTTACGAAAGATTTATTTGAATTTAACAGACCGAAATTCAGCCGATCTGAGATGACTTTGCCATCCGTTAACGTGAAAGAACTCGATAATGGTTTTGAGATTCATGTAGCGGCGCCCGGCATTAAAAAAGAAGATCTTAAAATTAATCTGGAGCGAAATATTCTGACTATTTCGAGCGAGACTAAAACCGAAAACGAAGAAAAGGACGAAAAAGGTGCATTTACCCGAAGAGAATTTAATTACAGCTCTTTCAGCCGTGCTTTCACCCTGCCTGAAGATGCTGAACCGGAAAAAATTGAAGCAGCCTATGAGGACGGAATTTTGAAAATCACCGTTCCGAAGAAAGAAGTAATGATGCAGAATGTGAAAACAATTGAAGTGAAATAATTTTGATTTACCAATACAACTAAAATAAAAACCGTTTGAAATTTCAAACGGTTTTTGTATTTATTGAACGATATTTCTTATACAAATGGCAGTTTTACCACCTTTGCGGGAACATTCTTATTTCTGATCTGGATAAAAATTTCAGAACCTACTTTAAAGTGTGGTTTTGCCACGTAAGCAAGACCTATTCCGATATTTTTCATCGGGCTCATGGTTCCTGATGTTACTTTGCCAATTTCTTTACCTTCTGCATCCACCACAAGATAATCGTGTCTTGGGATGGCTCTTTCCTGCATTTCGAAACCAACAAGCTTTCTTGTAACCCCTTCTTCCTTCTGTTTTGCGAAGGTTTCTTTGTCTACAAAATCTTTATCGAATTTCGTGATCCAGCCCAATCCAGCTTCCATTGGCGAAGTGGTGTCATCAATGTCGTTTCCGTAAAGACAGAAGCCTTTTTCAAGCCTTAATGTGTCTCTGGAAGCCAATCCGCAAGGAATTAAACCGAACTCTTCACCAGCTTCCGTCAGGGCGTCCCACATTTTTACGGCATCTTCATTTTTAAAATAAATCTCGAAACCGCCGCTTCCTGTATATCCGGTGTTGGAGATAATCACGTCGGAAACTCCCGCAACGTTACCAACACTAAAATGATAGAACGGAATATCTGCCAAATTAGAGTCAGTAAGTTTTTGAAGTGTTTCTGTTGCTTTCGGGCCCTGAATCGCGATAAGCGACATTTCATCGGAAGCATTTTTCAGTGTCGCCCCGAATTTTTCGTTGTATTTGGAGATGTGATCCCAGTCTTTATCGATATTTGAAGCGTTTACCACTACAAAATATTTTTCGTCAGCCATTTTGTACACGATAAGGTCGTCTACAATTCCGCCGTTTCCATTTGGCAGACATGTATATTGCGCTTTTCCGTCTTCAAGCGTATCAATGTTATTGGTGGTTACGTATTGCAGCAAATCTTTTGCGGCTGGGCCTTCAACAAAAAATTGTCCCATGTGGGAAACATCAAAAATCCCGACTTTTTCGCGTACGGCAAAATGCTCATCAGTAACGCCGGAATATTGCACAGGCATCTCGAAGCCTGCAAAAGGTACCATTTTTGCGCCCAGAGCAACATGCTTGTCAAACAGGGCAGTCTTTTTATTCATTTCTTCTAATTTATTTTATTGTTTTTATTCAGGAGCCTCGGGTTTGGTTTGTATTGCGAAAACCCGTCCCGCTTTCCGCTGTATCTTTTGCTTCGCTGCGCTTTGCAAAAGGATGCCGCTTCAATCGGGCTATAACATAGCTTTGTTTTTCTACTCGAGATGCTGCTTGTATTCTTTAAGAATAATTTTAAACCATTCCGTGAAGTTTTCGGGATTAGCCGACATTTCTTTATCAAGCTCATCGGTAGAAATATACCGAACTTCCGACACCTCCTCTTCATTCAGTTTAAATTCTCCCTCGAAATTTCCGGTGAAGACATGATCCAGTTCGTGCTCCCATAAATTCTGGCCTACATCTGCCTTGTAAAGAAAATTAAACCGGTAGGTGAGTGGCGTTTCGATTCCCAATTCTTCTTTCAGCCGGCGCTGTGCCGCTTCCATATAAGTTTCGCCCATTCTTGGGTGCGAACATACTGCATTGGTCCACTGGTTAGGCGAATGGTATTTATCAGCAGCTCTTTTCTGCAGCAGCATTTCACCTTTGTCATTAAATAAAAAAACTGAAAATGCACGATGAAGAATTCCATTTTCATGAGCCTGCATTTTATCCATAACCCCTAGAATTTCGTCCTTTTCAGAAACTAAAACCACTTGTTCTTCCATATCACACAAATTTAAGTTTTAAAAACTAGGTACTCAAATTTTTGTGAGAATTTAATAGCTTGATCCTTAAAAATCACTGTTTTTAAGCAGGGTTGCGTTATGGTTTTTACCAGGCTTAATAGCGTCATTTTACAGAATTCTAAATTTATCTGCCTGTAAACCAGCTAAAATTTGTAATTTTGCTCCTTAAAATTCAAGCGATGGAATTAGAGTATAAAGACCATTTAAGCCCAATGTTGAAGGGTGATTTCAAGAACTATCTTATTGATATCGATGGCACCATAACCGATGATGTACCCAATGAAGAGCCGGAAAGAATGATAGATTGCCAACCCTATCCGGATGCGCTGGAAACCATCAACCGCTGGTACGACCAGGGACATATCATCTGCTTTTTTACATCGCGTACAGAGAATCTTAAGCAGCTTACCATCGACTGGTTAGATAAACACGGGTTTAAATATCACAGCGTTTTATGTGGAAAACCACGGGGCGGAAATTATCACTGGATCGATAATCATCTGGTAAGAGCCACAAGATATAAAGGAAAATTCACAGATTTGGTTGAAAAACAGGTCACCATTGAAGTATTTAAAGATTAAGGAAAAAATGAAGATTTTAGCAAACGACGGTTTAGACCAATCAGGGATCGATGCCCTAACCGAAAAGGGTTTCGAGGTAATTACCACTAAGGTTCCACAGGAATTGTTAGTGGATTACATCAACGAAAATAATATAAGAACAGTTTTAGTAAGAAGCGCAACACAGATTCGCAAAGAGCTTATCGACGCTTGCCCGTCCATCGAAATTATCGGCAGAGGCGGTGTAGGGATGGATAATATCGATGTGGATTATGCACGTTCGAAGAATATTCATGTGATCAATACGCCATCTGCATCATCAGAATCGGTGGCAGAGCTTGTGTTTGCACATTTGTTTTCCGGAGCGAGATTTCTGCCGGACTCTAACCGTAAAATGCCTGTAGTAGGAGATTCTGAATTTGCAAAACTTAAAAAGTCATACGAAAAAGGCATCGAACTTCGCGGTAAAACCATTGGTATTATCGGGATGGGAAGAATCGGTCAGGAGGTTGCGAGAATCGCTTTAGGTTTAGGAATGCGCGTGATCGCAGCAGACAACAATGTTGGTAGGGCAAGTATTAAAGTTAAATTTTACAACAATCAGTTCATCAACGTTGATATTGAAACTGAACCTCTCGAAGGAGTTTTGAGACACGCAGATTTCATCACTCTTCATATTCCGGCACAGAAAGAAGGTTACATGATTGGCGAAAAAGAGTTTGCTGTTATGAAAAACGGTGTTGCGGTGGTAAACTGTTCCAGAGGTGGAGTAATCGATGAAGAAGCTTTGATTTCAGCTTTAGATTCCGGAAAAGTTGCATTTGCTGGTCTGGATGTCTTCATCAATGAGCCAACGCCTTCAAAACAAATATTAAACCATCCGAAAATTTCTCTTACACCTCACACAGGTGCCTCAACTGTAGAAGCGCAGGACAGAATCGGCCTCTCGTTGGCAGAGCAAATCTGCAGTATTTTGCAGGTGTACTAGGATATTCTGCTTAGATAAACACAAACCCGGAATATATATTTCCGGGTTTTTTATTATTATGATAATTCGTTTATTTATTCTTTAAAAGATCACGGATTTCTGCAAGCAGTACTTCTTCATTGCTTGGGCCTGCAGGCACTTCTTCTACCGGTTTATTCAGTTTGTTGGCGCCTTTAATTAGCCAGAACAGCACGAGCGCGATACATAAAAAGCTGATGATTGCGGAAAGAAAATTGCCGTACTTTACGCCATTCCAGCTCAGCTGGGCAATGTTTTCTGCACCTACCGCTTTCAGCGCTGGATTCAGTAATAGTGGAGTAATTACGTCTTCAACCAAAGAAGACACAATTTTGCCAAATGCAGCGCCAATAATCACACCGACTGCTAAATCAATCACGTTTCCTTTGAAGGCAAATGTTTTAAATTCCTGTACAAGTCCCATAATTTAAGTTTTTAATTTACTCAAATGTAATAAATAATTTTAAAATCTGGCTATTTGTTTACGGAAACTTCAACCCATCAATATTTTCTTTAAACTTTTATGCATTTAAATTTATTTAAGTAAATTTATTTAAACAAATGATATGAAAATATTTACCTCACCACAGATCAGAAAGTGTGATGCTTTCACTATCGAAAATGAGCCTGTAACTTCTCTGGCTCTTTTGGAAAGAGCTGCTTCAGCCTGTGCAGGTTGGCTGAGCCGCAAGTTTTCAGGAGAAACAGTGTACAACATCTTTTGTGGACACGGAAACAATGGCGGCGATGGCTTTGCATTGGCAAGGCTGCTGTATCATAAAGGCTGTGATGTAAATGTTTTTATGGATTCTGCCCAAAATTTAAGTGCGGATGCTGAAATAAATTTTAAGAGAACCAGGGATATTTCAGGAATTGAGTTTTCAGATTTCAGTAAGGTTAATAAATTTCAGTTCGAGAAGGAAAGTGTTATTATTGACGCGCTTTTTGGTACAGGACTTAATAAAGCCATCGAAGGGAAATCTGCTGAATTGATTAAGGAATTGAATGAAC
>JAHRWY010000234.1:0-3808 GCA_019104935.1 Kaistella sp. | reverse complement strand
CAGCTTGCACCTTTTTTGTTCAGAATGAAAAATACGAGCAATAATCCCGGAATAAGACCGATAAGGAAGAATTTTAACTTTCTCATTTAAAAAATTAAAAGATTGATGTCATGATAGGTAAGATTGAATCGGTCGCAGATCATTTTTTTTGTGTGCCGCCCTTTGTACATGTAAAGCGACTGCTTCATTTCATTTTTGCGGACCAGCATATTTTCGAAACCGCCTTCTTCATCATAATTCAGAAGATAACTTAAAAAGAAATTAGAAACCGCCTTGGTCGTAGTTCGCGGCATTTTTGAGGTAAGATTTGGTAAGCCACAGTGAATGACGCCGTGTTTAATGATGTATGGATCTTCCATATCCGTTAACTCGGAGGTTTCAATCACCTTTCCGTTGTCGATGGTGACGTCGATAATTACGCTTCCTTTCTTCATTTTGGTAACCATTTCTTCCGTAACAATAGGGCAGAGGCTGATTTTTGAAAGTGCGCCAATCACCACATCGGCTCTTTTCAGGCTTTTCGAAAGTTCCTTAGGATCAATGATTGAAGTGGGAACCCGCCCGTCGACCATCATGTGTAATCTGCGGAGTTTTGACAGTGAATTATCGAAAACTTTTACACTTGCTCCTAAACCTAAAGCGGCTTTGGTAGCAAATTCACCCACGATTCCGGCGCCCAGAATTACAACTTCTGTTGGTCGAACGCCTGTAATTCCGCCGAGCATTAATCCGTTGGAAAGCGCGAGTAGTTCTGCCGCATAAAGTATCGAAATATTTCCGGCAATTTCACCGATCAATCGAACAAGAGAAAGCTGCTTGTATTCATCAACAATAAATTCAAAGGCGATGGCGTTGACTTTCTTTTCGGCGAGTTTTTTGAAATATTCCTGGTCCCGTAAATTAATCTGCAGTGCAGAAATAAGATAAGTACAGGGTTTTAAAAACTCAATTTCCTCTGTTGTAGGAGGATTTATTTTGAGAACCAAATCCTGCTGAAAAGCTTCGCGGGGATCATGGGTAATTTGAGCTCCGGCTTCCGAATATTGCAGGTCGGTAAAAAATGATCCGTCGCCGGCTCCGGATTCTACCACAATCTGATGACCATGTTCTACTAAAACCTGTACTGCATCGGGCGTTAGGCATGTTCTGCGTTCATTAAGACAGGTTTCTTTCGGAACTCCGATAGCAAACTGTTTTCCTTTTTTTACCACTTCCAGTTTTTCTTCCTGTGGCATCAGTTCCTGCTCAGAAAACGGGGTGAAAATATTTGTACTGCTCATTAGTTACGATTTGCGTATACAAAGAATAAGTTATTGATAGTCGATAAATAAAGCTACAAAGATACAATGATTTAGCGACAAAAAATAAAATTTACCTGAAAGTAACGGTCCTTGTTTCTTCCTTGTTGCTTATCGTTATTTCGTGGTGAGGCAAACCTTGCAGTTCATCTTCATAAATTTCCGGCCATTCAATGATACAGAGTTGCGCATTGTCCAGGTATTCATCCATCCCGATATCGTAAACTTCACCAATATTTTTCATGCGGTAAAGATCGAAGTGAAAAACCTTTCCTTTCGGTGTATGATACTCGTTTACAATGGCATATGTCGGCGAAGAAACTTCGTCTTTGCTTCCCAAATTCTTCAGGAGAAATTTGGTGAATGTTGTTTTTCCGGCGCCAAGATTTCCTTTTAAAAGCAGAATATTATGCTGAAAATGAGGCATTATTTCATCTGCCACATCTTGCCAGTCTTCAATTTTATTGATTTTGAATTCCATCTTTTTTTGTTCTATTTATAGATTTCGATTTCAATTTCTCCGTTTTCGGTTACCGCGCCACGATACATTCCGGCAGTGTTGAAAGGCATCGCAATGTTTCCGTCTTTGTCTAAAGCGATTAAGCCTCCATCTCCGCCCATTTTTTCGATCTGGTCGATGGTTTCCTGAGCTGAGGTTTTAAGGTCTTTATTTTGATATTCCATTTTTGCGGCAATGGTTCTTGCGGCTGTAGAACGGATGAAAAATTCGCCCCAACCGGTTCCAGAAATCCCAACCTGAGCATTGGCGTAAGTTCCTGCTCCGATAATTGGGGAATCGCCGATCCTGCCAAACTTTTTATTGCTCATTCCACCAGTGGAAGTTCCTGCGGCGATATTTCCGTTCTTATCCAGTGCAACTGCGCCCACGGTGCCGAATTTCTGATCGATGAGATAAGAATCTTCAATGCTGTTCTGTGAAATTTTCGGCGTTTTTTCGGCTTCTTTCTTTTTGAGTTTTTGCAGTCCATCCCAACGGTCTTTGGTCCAGAAATATTTTGGATCTACGATTTCGAGTCCGTTTTCTTTTGCGAAAATTATAGCGCCGCTTCCCGCAAGCATTACATGTCCGGATTTCTGCATCACGGCAATCGCAGCTTTTATGGGATTTTTTATGGTATGAACTCCGGCAATGGCCCCTGCAGAAAGATCTTTCCCGTACATGATGGATGCGTCGAGCTCATTCTTACCGTCGGAAGTGAAAACGGCACCTTTTCCTGCATTGAAGAGTGGAGAATCTTCCATGATCAATATTGCGGCTGCTACGGCGTCCACAGAAGAACTTCCTTTCTTAATTTCAGCGTAACCTGCAGTCAAAGCTTCCGTAAGTTTTGCGCGGTAGGCTTTTTCTTTTTCTTCAGTCATGTTTTCGCGGGTAATGGTTCCTGCGCCGCCATGAATCACCAGAACATATTTTTTCTGAGCGGAACTGAAAATAAATGTGAATAATAACAGTAGAACGGAAAAGTTTTTCATGAGGTAAAAATTTCATCAAAAATATGAAAATTTGATGGTGAGAACGGTGCTGGTGGCTAAAACTTTATCAACCGCGTAAGGGATAGCAATGAAAAGCCCGGAATGCAGCAACGCGGAATGAGGACTTGTAATGAATAGCCCGACCCGGGCGGCTGGGAAAAATCAGTATTTTGATAAGCGCAGGCGAGGGTTACGCCCAAATAAATTGAAAAAACAAAAACTTATTTCATATTTTTACCGAATGATTTCTAAAGCGACTATTGATAAAATATTTTCCACAATTCGGGTGGAAGAAATCATTGGCGAATATGTGCAGTTGAAAAGAGCAGGCTCGAATTTTAAAGGTCTGAGTCCTTTTCATGAGGAAAAATCGCCAAGCTTTATCGTATCGCCAAGCAAACAGATCTGGAAAGATTTTTCGAGCGGAAAGGGTGGTACAGCCATTTCTTTTCTCATGGAAATTGAAAATTTTACTTATCCCGAAGCGCTGCGCCACGCTGCCAAGAAATACGGAATCGAAATCGAGGAAGACCGGCGGGAACTGAGCGAAGATGAAAAGCAGTCGCAAACAGACAAGGAAATTCTGTATAAAATTCATGAGATAGCCAATGATTTTTTTCAGCAGCAGCTTTTTGAAACTGAAGAAGGCAAGTCTGTAGGATATTCTTATTTTAAAGAGCGGGACCTGCGCGATGATATTATCAGGAAATTTCAGTTGGGTTATTCGCCGGAGCAAAAAGACAGCTTTACAAAATTTGCTTTGGATAAAGGTTATTCGAAAGAAATTTTAGAAAAATCAGGACTTTCGATTTTTCCGGAAAATACGCCTACGGGAGTTGACCGGTTTCGTGAACGTGTGATGTTCCCGATTCACAGTTTTTCGGGCAGGGTTTTAGGTTTTGGCGGGAGAATCCTCAGAAACAATCTAAAGACAGCAAAATATCTTAATTCTCCTGAAACAGAAATTTACCATAAATCGAATGTTCTTTACGGTTTAAATCAAAGTAAGCAGGCTA